>WRKN01000034.1 GCA_009778055.1 Synergistaceae bacterium | reverse complement strand
TACCGGATCAATATTTTACCGTGTTGACTGACACTTGTTCCGTGGGCGTTAAGGGGGATGACAGGACATATGACCCCGTCATAGCCGTCCGCGCTGTGACGACTGACGATTTTATGACGTGCGAATACTCGCCCCTTCCGCATAGAATTTTAAGCCGTGTATCCACGCGGATCACAAGCGAGGTACCGTCCGTAAGCCGCGTGGTTTACGACATCACATCAAAGCCTCCGGGCACGGTGGAGTGGGAGTGATGGCGAAAACAGCGGAAAGACAACATTCATCAACGCCCTCATACTCGAAATGCTTCACCGCCTTGAGCAGCTCATCCTCGAAACCACCCCAAGCCCTACGTGTTCTCTCGTTGCGGAACCCGCGAACATCGTCGTTTACATGAAGGAGTCAGGGCAATTCGACAAACAGGTGACTGTGTGACAAAGACAGCGTTCCGAAACGATTTTTTGCGCGGCTTAGGCAGCGCGCTGATTGAATTGCGGTCGCGCGCCGACCCTGATAAGTTTCGCGACGTCGTGTTGTATGGCTGCACGCACAATACGACTTATGATATGCAGTGCGAGGGCGACCGAGGCTGGTATCTGCATCAGGCGGCTAAATTGTCGGGGAATGAAACGGCTGTCGAGGAAGCGGTCCGTAAAAAATTTTTCAATACAGGCAAAGACAGCCGGCTGTTTGGTCAATTAACCTCCATTCTGTATCATTTTGCCGAGGATGGGGGCGAACCCTCCCAAAACGCCCGAAACGCGATATATCGGCAGTATGAAAATATGTTGAACGAACTCTCGCGAAAACGGAAATTTGGACAGCAGCTATGTCATAGGCGGGATATGTTTGATTGGCTGTGCGTGTGGCTGACCTCGCTGGACGGATGGAGGGCGTTCAAAAAGATCGTCGGCGACGTAGGGAAGTTTTTGCTGCCTAAAGACGTTGATTTTTTCTTTTCAGAGTGGTTCTATGACAATTCCAAAGGTAAGTTCGGCAAAAAGCGCGTTGAACTATATTTACAGAAGCAATCCGCGAAATCGCCGCACATTCGCGTTTATTATGAAAAAGCAAAGGGCTGGGATCGTCATATTTATGAAACTCCCCCGATACCAACGCTGGATGAGGTTCTTTCCGCGGCGAAGGGGCCGCTTCGAGTGCATGGGCTTGCTATGCGCTTTGCCCATAACGCGAGCCCGGAGGATTTGGAAAAGCTGGCGTTGGCGGCTATGAACGAGCCGGACGCCGGGATTCAAATTGCACTTTTATGGGCTTTTCGGCACAACGGCAAATACACTTTTCCCGAAGATTTTCTGTCGCGGCTGAGCCAATCCGGCGACGAACGGCTTCGGGGCCTGGCGTATGAAATTATAGGGCAAAACCCGTCTCCAAAAATGCGTGAGCTTGCCCTCTCCCTCATTCAAAGCGGAAAGGATATTGAAAATGGCGTTTCCCTGCTGGTTAAAAATCTGTTGCCGGAAGATGAAGGTTTGCTGTATGACTCGGTAAAATCCTTCCCCACGCATATAAATAAAACAGACTGGCATGGTGTTTTTATGGATGCGGAAAGGGGAATGGAAAGCTTACGCAACAAGCCCAAGACGAATATTTTGGAGTATCTTTACCGCAATACGCTGTGCGGAAGTTGCCGGGAATGGATTGTCAAGGCGATGCGCGAGAAAAAAGTCCTCTCCGATGAGATTTTGAACGAGTGCCTGTTTGACGCGAACAGCGATATACGCGCGTTCGCGGGGCGGCTGCGTCCTACCGGGCAAGCATCCACACGTCTATAAACTATCACATAGGCATAACGCCGTGCAAGGCGTGGGCGTCGGCCAGGAGGTGTTCGGCGCCTTCCTGCGGTTCCGGGGCGGAGAAGAAGTATCCCTGAACCTTTGTGTTCTTGTTTGCTTCGGCCAGCCATTCGAGCTGCTGGACGGTTTCCACGCCCTCCGCCACCACGCCGATGCCCAGCATGGCGGACATGTTGATGATTGATTTGACCATGAGCATCGCCTTTTGGGACAGGAAGAGCTGGCCGATGAAAGACGCGTCGATCTTAATGTAGCTCAGCGGCAGGCGGCTCACGTACTGCAGGGACGAGTAGCCCGTGCCGAAGTCGTCGAGGGCTACCATGATCCCGTGGTCGCTCAACAGGCTCAATTTTTCGGCGGCGTCCTCGAAGTTGTCAATTAAGACTCTCTCCGTGACTTCCAGCACGAAATATTTCGAGTCAAGCCCGGCGTCTTTCAGGCGGCCGAGAATGAAGGAGACGAAGTACGGATCCTTGAGCGACGCGCCGGAGACGTTGACGCTGACGAAAAACGGCATGTCCGGGTAGGCTTCCGTCCATTTTTTCGTGATGTTTATTGTTTTGCTTATGACGTTTTTGTCTATCTTCGATATAAGATCCGCTTCCTCGGCGTGATGGACGAAAACGTCGGACGCCATAACGCCGTTGGGGTGGTTCCAGCGCGCCAGCGCTTCGAACCCGGCAAGGCGCGACGGCGACAGGTGGTATATCGGCTGGAAGTGAGGTACGAATTCGAAGGACGCAAGGCCCCGCCGCATATCCGCCTGGGCGGCCATCAGACTGTTCCGGATCTGCCGCCTGAGGATTTCCGTTCCCTCCGCGGCGGAGATGTACGTTATGGCTTCCGTGCCGCTTTTTTTGCCGGCGGCAATCGCGTCCGTCGCCAGCGACATCACCTGCGCGGCGTCATTCGAGTCCCGTATGTCCAGCACTACCCCGAAAGTGGCGCTGGGGAAGAACGTCTTCCCTTCGATTTGCATCGGATTGTTGAGCAGCCGCCTGATGCGCTGAAGCAGGGAATCTATGTAGTCTTTCGAGTTGGTGCCCCGCATGATGATGGAAAACTCATTCCCCCCCACACGGAAAATTGAGGCGAAACCCTCCGTTATCGAGCTGACGCGCTTCACCACCTCGACAATGGCCTCGTCGGCGGCGCGCGGGGCAAGCTGTTCGAGCGGTTTGAACTTTTCCATGTTCAGGAAAACCACACAAAACGTGTACAAAGGGTTCTCCCTGACCTTGCGCAGCTCTTTTTCCAGCTCCTCCATAAAGTAGTACCGGTTAGGCAAAGCCGTTTGAGAATCGTAGTACGCCATTTTGACGAGCCTCGCCTCAACGGCCTTGCGTTTTGTGATGTCGCGCACTATGGAAATGGTAAGGGGTTCGCCGCTCACGAAAACTTCCTGGTTAATTTCGACCGGAATAAGGCTTTGGTCGGCTCTCTGCACAAACGCTTCAAATATGTGCCCGGACTCGGGAGACAGGCTCGGCGGCTCCGCCTCCTCGTCCTTTTCGACGACCACGGAGTTCATGGGCTTACCCACCAAGCCGTTTTTTTCCACATACCTCGTGAGCTTGACGGCTTCGGCGCTTGTAAAAAGGATACCGCCGTCCTTGCCGCTGATAAACAGCGGATCTGGAAGCGCGTCCAGCGCGTTCAGCTTCATTTGGATACGCGACAGCAACAGCCGGTCGAAAATGCCGACAAGCGTTATCAGGAGCGCCATGCCGAAGAAAAGAAACCACGCGGGATGAACGGGGCGAAGGGCGTGGAATTCAAACGCTACGGCGACGGCGCCGAACAGTATGGTTATCGTGCAGGCAAGGTACAAAGAAAACTTAACGCGCAGAGACATTTTTGTTTACTAGTCCTCCATTTTTACGCGTCACGCGCAATCGAAATTTCTCAAAGCGAACGCGGTGAACTGCGCGATGATAACAAGGGCGGAGAGCTTGTTGCCGTCCTTCATGGCGGATTGATCCGAGGAAACGGCGATAAACCCATCCATCCGCCCCCTGTCCCAGATAGGGAAAACCAGCTTCATGGCGGACATCTCCGGCCACGGGCAGTACAGAAGCTCGGAAAACTCCCGCGAGGGAAAGTCGAAAAACTGGGTTTCCGCTTCGGATCGTACCCTGTCCAGGCGCAGCAGCGAGGAATCGCAGGAGGTTTTTATGTCGTCCTTGCGGTAGTCGAACGGCACGTACCCGCCAAGCTCCTTGTTCCACGCCACAAGCAGGCACTCCCTGACCTTGGTCATCTCCGTCACGATGTCCGCCGTCATTGACAGCAGGTCATGCCGGTTTTTTCTGCTCTTCAGGGCGTTCAGGGCTTTACTCAGCGTGAGTATCGTGTATTTGCCGGAGGATATTTCGCCTTTTCCGCCCTCGCTCTCTGATCTCAGGCTGCTGATGGCCAGCGCCCGCGACGCCAGGTTGCCGATGAGCTCAAGAAAGCTCAGGGTCTCTTTTTCCGGCATATTGTCCCATTGCATGACGCAGAACAGGCGCTGGTGCGGTTCGACTATCGGGAGCGCCACCTCGTAAGGGGAGGAGTCGCTTTTCGTCACAATGGGGGTTGAGGGGAGCATTTTCTGGGCGTAAATCCCTTTTCTTTCCGGCGGGGCGTTTTCCCCGGCGAGCGGGATCAAGGCGGCGCCATCGTCCTTGAAGATGGAAAGCGAGCGGGGGAACAGGCTCTCGTTCAGGACGTCCATAAGGAACGAAGCGTAATAGCTCAACGGTACCGGCTCGAAAATGGAGGCCAGAGTGCTTTTTGTCGCGAGGATCATATAGGCGAGCTGCGAAAGCCGTTTCTCCGCCGTCTCCATATATTGAAATTCCTGCCAGAGCGCGACAAGGCCGGCCACGGGCATGAGTTCCGCCAGCAGCGGCTCCGGCGTCTCGCGCAGCAGGACGTAGAAAGCCCATCGCTTGCCGCGAACGGCCACGGCCCACTGCCATTCGCCTTCTATGTTATCCGAGGTTACGGGGGCGTGGATTACCTCGAATTTTTTGTTTTTTGCCCGCGGCGGGAAAGCGGAGGCCAGTTTTGGGGCCCATCCCCGCAAAAACAGACCGTCGGTCTTCGTCCCTACCGCGTCCGCGATCTCCAGGTCAGCGTTTACCGGAGTCACTATCAACGCGGCGCTTACCCTCGAGGACAAAAATCCCGACAGGGAGTTCAGGGCTCCCCCGGACAGAATAAAGTCCATTTGTTCGTAGAGACTGCTCAAAATTCTTCCACCTCCAGACAAAATAAACAACCGGCCTTCATTATATTATTTCATTTTCATTATGTCATTTTTTTCAAGAGTCTTCCATGAGTTTTATCTACATATATTATAAAATCAACAAGTATGGTATCAGAAAATCGAACCGCAGGGGCGATGGGAATGTTTGATTTAAAACGCCGGGCCGTTTTGCCGCTTTTGCCGTTTTTGCTGCTTTTGCTGAGCCCGGCCTGGGGAGTTCAGGGGAGGGCAGAGGCTTCACGTCTCGAATGGCTGATTTTTCCGTCCTATGACAGGGCGGAAAGATTTTCCGGCGGTTACGCGGCTGTGGAGGTAATGGGCCTGTGGGGGTATGTAGACGCCAGGGGGAACTGGCTGACGCCGCCGACCCTGAAAGCGGCCGGGCCTTTCCGCGAGGGGCTGGCCTCCGTGGAAACGGACTCGGGGTGGGGGTTTATAAACGGTAAGGGGGAGTTTGTCATAAGCCCCGACTACGAGGCCGCCGGTTTTTTCAGCGAGGGACTGGCCGCGGTGCGTTCGCAGGACAAGTGGGGTTACGTCGACCGTCAGGGGCGGCCGGCCATTCCCGCCGGCTTCGATCTGGCGGGGGAGTTTTATCAGGGGCGGGCCGCCGTGGTCATGGCCGGTGGGCATGGTTTCATAGACAAAAGCGGCGGATGGGTGGCTCCGCCCTGGTACGACGAGGCCTGGCCGTTCGTCGATGACCTTGCCGCCATGCGCGACGGCGGAAAGATCGGCTTCATCGGCCTTGACGGGGGGTGGGCCGTCTCGCCCCGCTTCGACGCGGCGGTTCATGGGCGCGTATTTTCTGACGGGCTGGCCGGCGTGGCGGAACACGGCCGGTGGGGTTTCATCAACCGCGAGGGAAGCTGGGCCGTCGAACCGGTTTACGACGCTGCCTGGAGCTTCAGCGAGGGGCGCGCCGCCGTCCGCAAAGGGCAGAGATGGGGGTTTATATCCACCTCCGGGGAACTTGAAATTGAGGCCGCTTTCGAGGACGCGATGAACTTCTCCCACGGAATTGCCGGGGTAAAATACGCGGGCCGCTGGGGCTATATCGACGGAAGGGGCGCGTGGGTCTCCGACCCCGTCTACCTGGAGGCTTGGCCGTTTCACGAAGGGCTGGCGGCGGCGCGCGACGCCCGCGGGCTGTGGGGATACCTGGGCTGGAAAGTATCCCCGCTTTTCGACGCGGCCTTCGAGTACGCCGGGCCTTTTTCGGAGGGGCTGGCGGTGGTCGGGTTTCAGGGCAGAAAATATTACATGAACGGCCAGGGCCGCCTGGCCTTCGCCGCGTCCTTCGACGGCGCGGGGGATTTTTCGGAGGGGCTGGCCGCCGTCGCTTCCGGGGACGCGTGGGGCTACGTGGACAAGACCGGCGCGGTGCGGATACCTTTCGGCTTCGACGCGGCCTGGCCGTTCAGCGAGGGGCTGGCCGCCGTGCGCGTGAGAAATCGTATAGGGTATATCAACGACCAGGGACGCACGGTCATCAGGGCTAACTTTGGGGTCCCTGCCGGCGGGGGCGAGGCGGGGGCGTTTTCCGAAGGGCTGGCGGCGGTGCTGTCGAACGGCAGGACGGGTTTTATAGACAAGCGCGGCAGGGTTGTCATAAATGCCGCTTTTGCCCCGTGGAAGGCGGAAGCGCCCCGTTTTAAGTCCGGCCGGGTCCTTGTGGAAACGGCGCGCTCCGGCGCGCGTTACATAGACCGCGCCGGTAAAATTTTAAGAACGGATCCCGCGTCCGGCGGATCAACACCCGGCGCGGCGGTATTTGGGGGCGCCGTGCCGTTCAGGTCGGAGTCGGGCGGGTGGGGTTACGCGGATTCGGGAGGGAGAATAATCGTCCCCCCGATCTTCGACGCCGCGTTTCCGTTCAGGGAGGAGAAAGCCGTGGTCGTCAGAAACGATTTATGGTGGTATATCGCGCAACCATGAAAAAATTGGGAAAAGTTCTGTTGGACGCGGGTTACGTTACGGCGACTCAGTTGAAGGACGCGCTGCGCAAGCAGCCGCTGATGAGCAGGCGGATTGGCGACATCCTCGTGGCCGAGGGCGTCATAACCGAGATCAGGCTTGCGGAGGCGTTGTCCGAGCAGCTTCAGATTCCCATGTTCAGGCTGACCCGCTACCAGCCCATGAGGGAGGCGATAGACCTGGTTCCGCGCGGTGTTGCCGAACGTCTGCAGCTCGTCCCCCTTTCCATAATAGAGGGTTCGTGCCTGCTCGCCGCCATGTCTGACCCGCTGGACATCCTGGCCCAGGACGAAGTACGCATGATAACGGGACTCGACCTCAAATTGGGCGTCACCACGTCAACGGAGATCAAAAACAACCTGGACAGGCTCTACAATCTGAGGGCCAGCCTGGAAGACGCTATCGTCGAGGTTCAGGAGTCGTCCTACGCCGATTATTTCCCCGAGCCTCAGGCCGACGACGCCCCGGTGATTCAGCTTGTAAACAACATACTGGCGCAGGCGGTCCGGGAGGAGGCGTCGGACGTCCACGTCGAGCCGTGCAGGCACAACGCCCGCATACGTTATCGGGTGGACGGGGTGCTTTACGCCGCTTTCGAGTATCCTTCCGCGCTGCATCCGTCCGTTTCCGCCCGCTTGAAGATAATGGCCGGCATGGACATCGCCGAGAGAAGAAAACCCCAGGATGGGCGTATTCTGATCAAAACCGGGGGCCGCTCCGTGGATCTCCGGGTCAATTCCGTCCCTACCACAAAGGGCGAGAAAATAGTCATCAGGATTCTGGATCAGTCCAATTCGGCGATTGGGCTGGCGCAATTGGGGCTGGAACCGGACGACATGGAAAAAATCTCCGAACTCTGCTCCGTGCCGTGGGGGGTGGTGCTGGCCACGGGCCCCACCGGAAGCGGAAAGTCGACCACGCTTTACTCGATGATGGAGAGGATCAATCAGGTCGGAGTCAACATTGTTACCGTGGAAGACCCGGTGGAGTACTCACTGGATGGCATAAGCCAGATACACGTGAACGAGAAGGCGGGAGTGAGTTTCGAGACGGCGTTGCGCTCGATTCTGCGCCAGGATCCGGATAAGGTCATGGTCGGGGAGGTCCGCGACCACGTCACGGCACAGATTGTCATCCGCGCCGCCCTTACCGGGCACCTCGTTCTGTCCACCCTTCACACCAACGACGCCCCCAGCGCCCTGACGCGCCTTATTGAAATGGGAGTTCCCCCGTTCCTGGTTGCCGCGTCGCTGTCCGGGGTAATAGCCCAAAGGCTTGTCAGGAGGCTGTGCCCGTACTGCAGAGAGGAATACGGGCTTCCCCTCCACGCGCGCGAATCGCTTGGGCTGCCGCGCGGCGCGCGCGTGTGGAAGGCCGTGGGCTGCAACGACTGCAGGCAGGGCTACAAGGGAAGGATCGGCATATACGAGATCATGCCGATGGACGACGAGCTGAGGCGGATGATCCTGGAGGGGGAAAACGCCCTGAGGATTCGCGACGCGGCTGTAAAAAAGGGGATGAAGACGCTTCGCCGGTCGGGAATAAACAACGTCCTGGCGGGCGTAACCAGTTTGGAGGAGGTATTCTCCACGACCCTTTAGGAAAACGCTGATTTAATAATCTTCGATTCGCCTGCCCCTTGCGTTGAATGTTGGTTTCAGTTAATATCTAAGTAATTGTTGAAGTCATTGTAAGTATATTGCCTGGGGTTTAATTTTCCATGTCTTGGCTGGGGGCGTGACATATGGAACTACGTAAAAAAATTGGGGAAATTCTCCTTGAGGCGGGCGGTATAACCAGGGAGCAGCTTGAAGAGGCCCTGAGCGAGCAAGCCAGCTCCACTAAAAGGCTGGGCGAAATTTTGGTCGGAAAAGGGTATTTGACCTCGCAGCAGGTGACGGATGCCCTGGGGCTTCAATTTATGTGGCAGGTCGTAAACGTCAGGGACTACTTTAAAAACGTGTCCGCCATAAACTCCCTGCCCATTACTCTGATGGAGCACTTGACCGTGTTTCCTGTCGAGCTGAATAGGGAAAGCCGCACCCTCACCGTGGCGATTACCGATCCCCTGGACATCACCGCTCAGGACGACCTGCGCATGGTTACGCCGCTTGACGTCAAATTCGTGCTGGCCACCAGAGAGAACATCGTCTCGGCCCTGTCCGACGTGGCTAACGGCGCGCTTGCCGCGTATACGGAAGAGGTTGCCCCGGAACCGGAACCGGTTGCGGCCCCGCCTGTGGAACAGCCTCAGCCCGCGGCGGAGGCTCAGCCGGAACCCGCTCCGGCAGCCAAGCCCGCCGAAGCCCCGTCCGTGCCGCAGATGGGCAACGTTATGGAATTGTCTCGCAAGCAGCCTAAATTGGGCGACATTCTCGTACAGGCCGGGGTCATCAGCGAACAGCAGTTGATGGACACGCTCCAAAAACAGAAACGTACGGGCAAACGCCTGGGGGAAATACTCATATCCGAGGGCATTATGACTGAAATCCGGCTGGCCGAGGCTCTGTCGACGCAGTTGAAGATGCCGATGTTTACCCTTACGCGTTACCGTCCCATGCCGGAAGCCATAAAAGCCGTGCCGCGCCATGTTTCGGAGCGGCTGCAGCTTATTCCGCTCGCAATCGCCGAGGGGGACTCGCTGCTGATCGCCATGGTCAACCCGTTGGACCTTCTTGCCCAGGACGAGGTACGTATGCTCACCGGGAAGGAACTGAAGGTCGGCATTACGACGGCTTCCGAGATCAAGACCAATCTGGACAGGCTTTACAATCTTCATGGAACCCTGGAAGAAGCCATCATCGAAGTCTACAAAGACGGCAAAATGCCCACGGAAGAAGCGGCTTCGGAGGCCGGCGCCGACGACGCGCCTGTCATTCAACTGGTCAGCAACATCCTTGAGCAGGCCGTGCGGGAGGGAGCCTCGGACATCCACGTGGAGCCCTACGAAAAAGAGGCTCGCGTCAGGTACAGGGTTGACGGCGCCCTTTACATGCCGTTCGACTATCCCGTCGCGCTTCATCCGGCCGTTTCGGCCCGCGTAAAAATTATGGCCGGCATGGACATTGCCGAGAGAAGGAAACCGCAGGACGGGCGCATACTGATGAAGGTGGCCGGACGCCGCATAGACATGCGCGTGAGCTCGCTTCCAACCATGGTAGGCGAGAAGATGGTCTTGCGTATTCTGGACCAGGACAGCTCGGCGGTGGGGCTTGACCGTCTGGGGCTGGAGCAGGACGATATGGAAAAAATAGAGGTTTTCTGCACCACCCCCTGGGGGATCATGCTGGTGACGGGTCCGACGGGAAGCGGGAAATCCACGACACTTTATTCCATACTGCAAAAAATCAACCATCCCGACGTAAACATCATCACCGTCGAGGATCCGGTCGAATTTACCGTCGCGGGCATCAATCAGGTTCACGTCAACGAGAAGGCCGGCCTCACCTTCGAGTCCGCTCTGCGTTCCATCTTGCGGCAGGACCCCGATAAAGTCATGGTCGGAGAAATCCGGGACCAGAAAACAGCGCAGATTGCCATCAGGGCCGCCCTTACGGGGCACTTCGTCCTGTCCACGCTGCACACCAACGACGCTCCTTCCGCCGCCACGCGAATGGTGGATATGGGCGTCCCCCCGTTCCTGGTGTCGGCGTCGCTTTCCGGCGTCGTGGCTCAGAGGTTGGTGCGCAGGCTCTGCCCCTTCTGCAAGGAGGAGTACGAGATGCCGCCGAAAATGTGTGAGGCGCTCGAAGTCCCGGATGGCACGCACGCCTGGAAGCCCATCGGCTGCAACAACTGCAGGGCGGGCTATAAAGGGCGCAAGGGCATTTACGAGATAATGCTGGTGGATGACGACCTGAGGAAGATGATTCTGGAGGGCGCTAGCAACATAGTCCTGCGCTCCGCGGCCATAAACAAGGGCATGAAGACGCTGCGTAAATCCGGCCTGAACAACGCGATAGCCGGTTTCACCAGCATAGAGGAAGTTTTCGCGACCAGTTTATAGGAGGGTTTTATCTTGCCAACCGACCTGAATACCCTGCTGGGGAACATAGTAAAGAACAACGCGTCGGATCTGCACCTGAGCGTGGGTATGCCGCCCGCCATGCGTATCGACGGTCAACTGCGCTTTCTCGAAGAAGCGGGGGTTTACACGGCTGTCGACCTTGAGCATGCTTTGCAGACGGTTTTGACGCAGGGGCAGATGGAAAAATACAAAAGGGAGAACGAGATGGATTTCAGTTTCTCCTACAAAGGCGAAGGCATGGAGGCCCGCTTCAGGGGAAACGCGTATTTTGAGTCCCGCAAGATGGCGGCCGCCTTCAGGTTGATTCCGCTCAACATTCGTTCCATCGAAGACCTGGGACTGCCTGTCGTGCTGAAGGAGGTAAGCAAGAAACGCAGAGGGCTGTTCCTGGTGACGGGGCCCACCGGGCATGGAAAAAGCACTACCCTGGCGTCTATAATAAACGAGATAAACTACACGCGCAGCGATCATGTCATCACCATAGAAGACCCCATCGAGTTCGTTTACAAGTCGGCAAAGTGCCTGATAAACCAGAGGGAGATAGGCCCTGACACGGAGAGCTTCGCGGAAGGTTTGCGGCGCGCCCTGCGGCAGGACCCCGACGTAATACTGATAGGAGAGCTTCGCGATCTGGAGACCGTTGCCTCGGCGATTACCGCTTCGGAAACGGGACACTTGGTTTTCGGCACGCTCCACACCCAGGACGCGGCGCAGTCCATCGACCGCCTCATCGACGTGTTTCCTCCCCACCAGCAGACGCAGGTCAGGGTTCAGTTGGGGGCCGTCCTGGTGGGCATATGCTCACAGCAGCTTATACCCAGGGGGGATTCTATGGGCGGCGGGCGAGTGTGCGCCACCGAGCTTCTAATCGCCAACCCGGCCGTCAGGAACTGCATCAGGGAAGGCAAGACAAACCAGATCAAGACGTTGATACAGACCGGACTGAACATAGGTATGCACACGATGGAGCAAAGTTTGTCCGGGTTCGTCAAAAGCGGCAGGCTGCCGTTGGACACCGCCCTGGGCTACGCTTACGACGCCAAGGAGTTGCAGCGCCTGCTTTTGGAACAATAAATAAACTATTGACGAATGTTGGGGGGATTTGGCTTTGCCGTTTGACATAAAAGCTTTACTGGGGGATATGATCAAAAGAAACGCGTCGGATCTGCACCTGAACGCGGGGACTCCGCCGGCTATGCGCATTGATGGCAAACTGCGCTACATCAGGGAGACGGGCGTTCTCGAGGACGACGACGTCGAGCAGATGCTGCAGGGTATTTTGACCAAAGCCCAGATGGAAAGGTACAAAAGGGAAAACGAGCTGGACTTCAGTTTTTCCTATAACAACAACGGCATGGAGGCCCGCTTCAGAGGCAACGCGTACGTGCAGCTCTTCAAGAAGGCGGTCGCCCTCCGGCAGATTCCGCTCAACATACTTTCCATTGACAACCTGGCCCTGCCTCCTATTTTGAAAGATATAGCCAGGAGGCGCAGAGGGCTTTTTCTGGTGACGGGACCCACCGGGCACGGGAAGAGCACTACCTTGGCGGCTATACTGAACGAGATAAACAATACGCGCGAAGACCATATCATCACCATCGAAGACCCTGTGGAGTTCATTTATAAGTCGGCAAAATGCCTGGTAACTCAGAGGGAGATAGGCGCGGACACGGCTAGCTTCGCAGAGGGATTGCGGCGCGCCATGCGGCAGGATCCCGACATCCTGCTGATAGGAGAGCTCCGCGACCTGGAGACCATCAGCGTGGCGGTTACCGCCGCGGAAACGGGACACCTGGTTTTCGGCACGCTCCACACCCAGGACGCGGCGCAGTCCATCGACCGCCTCATCGACGTGTTTCCCCACCACCAGCAGGCGCAGATCAGGTTTCAGCTAGGGGCGGTTCTGGTGGGCATATGTTCCCAGCAGCTTATACCCAGGGGCGAGGGCATGGGGGGGGGGCGCATATGCGCCACCGAGATTCTCATCAACAACGTAACCGTCAGGAACTGTATCCGCGAGGGCAAAACCAACCAGATCAAGACTCTGCTGCAAACCGGCATGAGCGCCGGTATGCACACGATGGAGCAAAACCTGGCCAACTTTGTCAAAAGCGGCGCGCTGCCGCTGGACGCCGCTTTGGGGTACGCGTACGAACCAAGGGAACTGCAGCGCCTGCTTTCATAGACGTAATATAACAGGGAGGTTGAGAATATGAATTTCAGGTATAAGGCGCGAGCCGCGGACGGAAAAATCTTGGAAGGGCTCCTGGAGGCGGACAATCAGGGACTGGCGCTGGAGTCCCTCAGGCAAAGGGGCATGATGCCGTTGTCGGTGAATCAGGCCGGGCGCGGCGGGGTATCCACGGCCAAACGCCAGGTGTCGATATTCGACAAGCTGCAGCGGATAGGCACGGTGCCGGGCAAGACCATGATGGTCTTTTTCCGCCAGCTTGCGACAATGATCCAGGCGGGGTTGAGCTTGACGATGGCCTTGGAGATCGTTATAGAGCAGGAAAAAAACCTGATTTTCCGCGACACGATAAACGCCGTAAAAAACGGCATAGACCAGGGGATGCCGATGAGCCACGCTATGAAGCAGCAACGGCTTTTCAGCCCCATGGCGACGTCGCTGGTTCAGGCCGGCGAGGAGGGCGGCATTTTGGACAACGCCCTTGACCGCGTGGCCAGCCTGCTGGAAAAACAGGCGGCTCTGAAAAGCAAGATCAAGTCGGCCATGTTTTATCCTTCCTTTGTTATGCTGTTCGCGGTGGGCGTCGTGGTTGTTTTCATAGCCTTCATCCTGCCCAAGTTCAAGCAGGTTTTTGACGGGATGGGAATCGAACTTCCTATGCTGACGCAAATGATGTTCGATTTCGGCGACTATTGCGAGAATAACTGGATGATGATGCTTATCGTCGCCGTGTCCGTGATAGTAGGCCTAATCTGGCTGTGCAGCAGCAAGACCACCAAACCGATGATGGACAGGGTAAAACTGAAAGTACCTATCATAAGCGGTCTGGTCTTCAAATCGGTCATGGCGCGCTCGACTCAGACCCTTGCCTCGCTGGTTTCGGCGGGGGTTCCCATTCTTCGCGGTCTTGAAATGGCCAGGGACGTAGCGGGAAACGTAGTGGTGCAGACGGGGTACGAAAACCTTTTGGAGGCCGCCAAGCGCGGCAGCAGCCTGGGGGACGCCGCAAGGGCGGCCAAGATTTTCCCCATCCTGGTCTGCCAGATGGTCCGCATAGGGGAAGAAACGGGACACCTTGACAGTATGCTGGAAAAGGTGGCCGCTTGGTACGATCAGGAACTGGACGAGCAGTTAAAGGCTTTGACGTCGCTTCTGGAACCGTTTATGATCATGTTCGTCGGAGGTATAGTGGCGCTCATAGCCATGTCCATATTCGGGCCGATCACCGCCGCCATGTCTCAGATGGGATAAGGAGGGGTTGTCATGACGGGCGCGCGCAAAGGTTTTACATTGGTGGAACTGCTCATAGTCATCGTCATTATCGGTATTCTATCGTCCTCCATGATGCTTTCCAGCGGTGCCGCGACGGATATGGCCGAGGCTTCCAACATCGTCAGCGACCTGTACGGCCTAAAGACCGCGTGTCTGTTGTTTCTCCTTGACAGTATGGATGAAGTCGGCCCGGGGTTCGTTCCTGAATTAGCAATGCTGACGCGCTATATAGACAACCCGGCCAGGTTTAGAGAAGGCGGCAACTATACCATCGAAAGAGGCGTTGTTGATGGTAGGTGGTATGTGGGGATCGATCTGAGAGCCGCCAACAAGAGCGACGGCGTCGCCAAAAGACTGGCCGGCAGGGCCAGATCGGTAGGGCTTTTACAAAGCGCGAACCTTGGGGATTTCTTTACCGCCGAGACTTCCGAAGTATGGATGGTAGCCCGTTAGTTTTGAGATATTTGGGACTTGAGACCCATTGATTGAGGTTGTTTAAGCCTTATACTTTTCCTCAAGAAGCTCCATATAAATGGGGTAAAAATTAAAGGGGGAGAAGTGTTATGATTAAGATTCGCAAAGGTTTTACGTTGGTTGAGTTGTTGATCGTTATCGTTATCATCGGTATTCTTGCGGCTGCTATGTTGCTCTCCAGCGGCTCCGCGACGGATTCGGCGGAGGCTTCCAACATCATCAGTGATCTGCGCAGTTTGAAAGCCGCGGCTCTGATGCACTACGCCGATAGTATGGATGTTTATACTGGCAATAGCCCTGGTCAGTTTACTATGATTAGTTATCTGCATGGTTATGTGGATAACCCGGCTAAATTTGGTACAGGCACCAGATACCAGGTGGCTGACGATGGAGGAAAGTGGTTTGTGGGGTACAACACGGGTAACGCGGCTGGGGAGGCTGGCATTAGGAGAAGACTGGCCGGGAGGGCTGAGTCGGTGGGGCTTATAAATACTGCTACCGCTGCTGCTGCGGCCGCCCCTGTTGCTAATAAGTACGCCGAGGGTACTGATGTTTGGATGATTGCGAGATAGGTTGTTTTCTAAGAATCTCTTTTGTCCCCCTTCTTGAAGGGGGACTTTTTTGTAAACGGCAAAGAAGGGGTCATCGATGAAAAAACACAAAGGGTTTACATTGGTTGAATTGTTGATAGTCATCGTCATCGTGGGAATTCTCGCGGCCGCCATGATGCTGGCCAGCGGTTCGGCGACGGCCTCGGCCGACGCGTCCGTCATCATTTACAACCTGCGCGACCTGAAGACCGCGAGCCTGATGCTCTGGGCAACGAGCAGGGATGAGTTCCTGACCCCGGGCGCATTAGATTACAGCTCCACCAACAAAATAGTCTGGCTGGCGCCGTACGTATCCGGTGCGGGCGAATTGAGCGCCACGCTTGAAGGAGGGGCCTACAGCCTGGAGATGACCACGGATGGCATGTGGTGGATTGGCTACGATCTGAGAATTGGCAGAAAGGGTCCGAGAGTCGCCGAAAAACTGATTGGCAAGGCCAGAACTGTGGGGCTTTTCAGGCGGGTAGCGGAAGGTGGCAGTTTTGAGCCTTTCAATGATAGAAACGAAGCCGTGGTGTGGATGATCGCTCGTCCGTAAACCTTCTTTTATTCTTTTTTCAGCTCCACCAGAAGAACCGCCGCGAAAATCAGGCAGCAACCGGCGGCCATCCTGGAGGTAAAGTCTTCTTTCAGGATGACGATGCCGCACAGTGCGCCGAAGACCGACTCCAAGCTCAGAAGAATAGAGGCATGTACGGGGGGAGCGCGTTTTTGCGCAACGTTCTGGATGAGGAAGCAGATAAAAGTGGAAAACACCGTCACGTAAGCGACCTCCAGCAACCCCTGCGTTCCCCGCGGCACAAGAGGGCCGTTGAAGACCAAGGCGGCGCAAAGCGACAGAACGGAGGTCACGAGAAGCTGAACGAAGGCGAGGACAAAGGGGTCGCCGTTTTTCGCGTAACATCCTATCGAGATGATGTGCGCGGCGAAAAACAAAGCGGCGATGACGGTCAGAACGTCGCCGGCGTTGAGCGCCTCGGACGCGTCCGAGGTTAA
>WRKN01000033.1 GCA_009778055.1 Synergistaceae bacterium | reverse complement strand
AAGTAGGAAACGGGCGGCAGGATGCCGCCCCTACGATGCGACGCTGAATTTTAAGCGTAACAAAAGGGGGTTAGTTGATATGGCGGTTCAAACAATGAACAAAGCTGACAGGGAAAACCTTGTTTCTCGTGTCGGAAATCTTCCGGATAAGTTCATGCTCCAAATTAAGGAATGTCTCGAGCGCGTCGAAGAGGAAATTTTACGTGAAGAAGCGGAGGAAGAAGAGCGCCGCTATCAAGAAATGAGTGTCGAAGAAATCCACGCGGAGATTGCTGCTTTGAAAGCAAAATACGGAACTACGCCGAACGCCGAAACCATCGCCGCGATGAAGGAAGTCGAAGATGGACTGACCGAGCCGGTGACAATAGATGAGTTAAAGGCTATGCTGTATGCGCTCAGTTGATTGACAGCCATTCTGAAATCTTCGGTTAGAGCGTTACGCCTTTATCCCGCTTCGGACGGCTCCCTCCCGCGAGATTGACAAAACCCTTGATATGCGACATAATTCAGCACGGTTTGTTCAGTGATGAAAGAAACAAAAGTTCCTAGTCTGGAGGGTGTATAAAGTGAAAAAAGCAATGGCGATAGCGGTAGGTACGCTGGCGGTGTTGGTGTTTATCTTTTCGGGTGTGGGCTATGCCGCTGAAAATGGGGATGAACTTGAGTGGCGGAGATACCCGGTTATCAAAGATTTTGAATTGGTGTGGACTGAGGGGAAAAATAAGGGGAACGTGTTGCCGAAGTACAGCGATATATCATTGCGCCCGGGGCAGAGGTTGCCTTTTGACGTGCGGGGCATAGGGAACGCGTGGATTGAGGTTGAGCCCGGCGCCGGAGTGGAATACGAATTCAGTGTTGCGAACCCGTCGCAAGGCAGGATAAATATACAGTGGAATGTTAGAGTTATTGATTTGCCTCTTGGGGTGGATGATAGGTCTTTTGACCCGATGGAGGGCGAGTTGATCCTTAGCGCAACGCGTGACAATATTGGCATAGGGGGCCCCTTCGATATCAACATACAGTTGGACACCTCTCTTGATGGAACCACGCCCGGCTCCAGCGTCTTTCCTTTGACCGTTTGGGTTCGGGACGGCGGCGACATGGACACCGGCGGCGGAACGTGCAACGCCGCGGGGCTGGGTTTCCTGGCGCTGTCGCTTCCTCTGGCTTCCCTGGTGTTTTTCCGAAACAGGAAAAAGAAGCAGATATAACGGGGTGGATTGCCCATTTTAAATAAACAAGAGGCCGTCGTGAGACGGCCTCTTGCGGCATGGACGCCCGTTCAGCGGCTTGGGACCTGCTTGTCGTCGCCTTCTTATCGTTCACTTGGCGGCAGGAGTTTTTCAAGCTCCGCGATAACCGTTTTTAAGTCCCCTGATTTTCGAGCGATCGTCAACACCATTTTGATTATCGATTTGAACTGAAAATCCGTCATAACATCCGCCCTCTCTTCCAGCGTTGTCGCAGTCATGGCTCATAGCCTCCTGTTTAAAGGATGAACAACCTATGAAATTTCCGTGTAATGGTTCGTAGGGGCGGCAATCTGCCGCCCGTTTATCTCCAACACCCGTTTATCCCAAAAAACCCAAACACGGGCGGCAGGTTGCCGCCCCTACGGAAGGAAAATGGAAAATCCGCACACCGGTACGTTTTGTCCGCCCGGCCTCTTACAATTCTCGAATCTCATGCGCTCCAACGCGCCGTTCGTTCCTGTCTACGGCTATTGATATCAGGGTTACGCCTGACATTTTGTATGGAGACGCGTACCCTTTTTCAAGAATCTGTTTCATGGCATCTTCAGCCGCTTTTTCACACGCTTCTTTGCCAACGGCGACTTTCAATTCCACCAAATAGTAAAGACCGTTTACGCTTATTTCAAGGTCGCTTCGCCCTTTGCTGCCATGTTTCTCAGGTATAGCGTCAAGTTGCGCTCCCCAAAGCATGGAAAGAAGCATCGCGTGATAAAAGCTTTCCTGCGGTTTATTCGCGTACCTTTTCTCTTCGCGGCTGTAAATATCGTAGGGTATGCTTGTAAGCGTCACGTTATAAATATTGACAAAACCCTCCACATCCCCACATATTAAAGCTTTTTTCACATCTTTCAGCCCTGAGTCCGGCAACCCCAATTTTTCGCTCAAAAATAATCTCGCGACAGCCGAGAGTACCTCCTTGTTCGGATAGTCAAGGATCAATTCATCTTCCTGTTTTTCACGGATGGACAAATATCCGCTCTGATACAGGAAACTTGCGGGCGTTGCCGACTCGATCTCCCTCATGGACGTGAAGTCATCCATGACTTTTAAACCTCGAAACATATCCACCGACAGGTCATGCTTTTTGACGTACTCCGCCAATGCCGACGGAGTTCCCGACTCGAACCAATAATTACGGAATACCGGGTCTTTAAAGAAACTCAAAGTCGAGAAGGGATTGTATACCCTTGTCTTGCCGTCGAAAGAAAATCCGTCGTAGTAGCCGCGGATATCGGAGATCAGGGTATCCCGTTCCACTTCCAGCCGCTTTGCCGTCGTGTCGATATATTCGCCGAAACTGGACGTAAATTCGTCCTCCGTGTACCCAAGCATTGTCGCGTACTCGTCATTCATGGAAATATCCGTCAGGTTGTTCATCGGGGAGAATATTCCCATCTTGGAAAATTTGCTGATACCGGTGATGAACGTAAAATGCACATCCGCGCCGGCAGCTTTAATCTGAACGTAAAAATCTCTTAAGATTTCGCGTATTTTTTGCATTTCTTTCGTATTATTCAGGTTATCCAAAATGGGTTTGTCATACTCGTCAATGAGTACGACAACAGGCTTTTGTTCTTTTTGGGCGGTACGGGAGATGAGCGCGTCAAAAGCGGTCGCAGGGTCTTTTATAGATAGCCCCGGCAGCGTCAATGCGTTACGTTCGGCATTATACATAACCTGAAGGAGCATGGAGTCCAACAAACCCTCGACTCCATTGCGTGTAATTATCTTACTCATATCCAGCCGAATGACAGGATATGCTCTGTATTCCGGGCGGCTGCAAAACTCCTCGGCGTACAACCCTTTAAATAGTTCGCGTTTACCCGAAAAGAGGGCGTCAAAGGTGGAGATGGTCAGAGATTTCCCAAACCTCCGGGGGCGCGATAGAAAATAACCATCGCCTGTATCGATAAGGTCTATAAGGTACTTTGTTTTATCGACGTACAGATAACCTTCGTTACGAATTCTATCAAACGCCTGAATGTTCGTCGGAAGTTTCGGCAGTTTTCTCATACGCTTCCCCCCCCTGTTTGGTATAAGACCATAATACCATTATTTCCCGTTCGGCTTCTGCTTTTTATTTATTCTCCAGACGATGAACATGCTCATCACTATGGCGGCGTAGAAGCCCACCGCGCCTCCGTAGACGGCGTAGAGCGCCGCTTCTTCGTTCCAGGGCAGCCGGAAGCCGCCGGCTGTTATCATTATCAGGACAAAAATCATGGATATGGCCGTGATGTATTTGAATTCTTTGCGCATGAAACTTTTCACCCCGCCGTAATAAATAAGAGGTCTCCCTCGTGGGAGACCTCTTCGTTTGGTTTGTTTGCAGTGAGAGATTAGACTTTGGAGACGCTGGCTGCTTGTGGTCCCTTCTCGCCGTTCACAATTTCAAACAACACTTTCTGCCCTTCGGCAAGGGTTTTGAAACCATCACCTACTATTGCGCTGTAATGGACGAATACGTCTTTGCCTTCGTCCGCGGTGATAAAACCGTACCCCTTGCTTTCGTTGAACCACTTCACGGTACCCTGAGCCATAAAAAAAGCCTCCTAAAACAGATAAAATTACCACCCACAAGGGCAGCATGAGTTCAGAATACAATCTACGGCTCAATCTGTCAAGCTACCTGCGTAAAACAACCCAAACGCTTCATTTAGTGTTATCATAAATGTTGGATATGTATCGTTACATTATAGTTTGAGGTGAGTTCATTTGAAAAAAGTTTTGAGCATTCTTTTTGTGCTTGCCGCGGTTCTTTTTATTTTTTCTCAGCAAGCCTTCGCCGCCGAGGCTGTCAGCCTCGAAAGGTATCTTGGAATGGTCAGGGAGGGGAACCCCGCGCTGCGGTCGAATCTCAGGTCGGTAGAGGCCGCGTATTTCGGAGTGCTTGCCTCCGTTGCTCCCCAGCGCCCCAGCGCGGGCCTTTCCGGGTCCGCTTCCTACGTCACCGACCAACGGGCGCAGACGGCGGCCGGAACTGTGAGCGACAGGAATTCCATGACCTACAACACCTCTCTGGCGCTTACCCAGCGCATTGATATTTCCGGTACCAACACCCTGGACGAGCGGCAGCAGATTTTGTTCTACGAAGGGCAGCGGGCCAGGTTTGACGACAACGTCAAC
Organism: Synergistaceae bacterium; assembly: GCA_009778055.1. Lineage (GTDB taxonomy): Bacteria > Synergistota > Synergistia > Synergistales > Aminobacteriaceae > WRKN01. The sequence goes on along the minus strand of WRKN01000033.1, from coordinate 12,404 downwards.
TCCCTGGTGGCCGCGGCGGAGAAGACGTATTGGTTCGCCGTCTGGGCAAGGGAGAACATAGCCCTGCAAAACGACGTTCTGCGCCAGCGCAGGGAAAACAACAGGGTTACCGAGGAAAAGTACAGGCAGCAGCTTGTCCCGAGACTTGACCTTATCCGTTCGGAAGCGCAGGTGGTGGCTGCCGAGGCTCTGGTTACGGAGGCTCATGCGCAGTACCGCAACATATTGTCCAGCATGACGGCCCTGACGGGGGGGATTGAAGTGGTTCCGATCGAGGAGCCTCTGCTTGTCCCGGCGTTTGACGTCCTGGTAAGCATGGAAAAAGCCCTTGCTTATCGCCCGGACGTCCGCGAGGCCAAATTGGCGGTTGAGCGCGGCAAAGTCGTCAAAAGGCTGACCGCTAAGGGGATGTCGCCGACCTTGACCGGCTCTGTCAGGTGGACGCCGTGGTCAGACCCGTGGAACTCCTCTTCGCCCCAAAAGGGGGAGGTCGGCGCGTCGCTGACCTTGAATATTCCCATTCTGGACGGGAACGCCACAAGGTACGGCGTTTTGAATACGGACAGGCTGATTCAGGCGGCGGAGGCCAACCTGCAGTCGGTCGAAAACAATGTGCGCATGGATTTGACGGTGGCCCGCAACAACTGGGAGATGGCGGAGGCGTTGGAAAAAGCTAAAAAACGTCAGGTAGAGCGTTCCGACGAAGAGCTGCGCATAACGGAACTCATGTACAACGAGGGAATGGGCGCGCAGATCGACCTTATAAACGCCCAGACGGAAAATCAGCAGGTACGCACCGATTACCTGAACTCCATACAGGGGATGTACACGGCCCTTGTGGAGCTTCACAAGGCTGTGGGGGATTACGCCCCCAACGAGAACGGCACGTGGAAGGAAGCTGTGACGAGGTACGGCAAGGGCAAGTAAATTTCGCCGATTTGCGTTTTTTTCGGAGGTGATTTCAGATGAAAAATTTCCCAAAAGTGAGTTTTTCCTGCGTCTACTCTGGAATTTCAGCGGTTTTGGTTGTTTTTGTTTTGAATATGGCAACGGCGGCTTACGCGGAACCAGAGCGTTACGACTTCCCGAAAGACGGCCCCGTTAAGTTCGTCAAGCCTTTCACGCCGGAACCGGAGGAAGTCTTGGCCGAAAAAATGGACGTCCGCAGAATAAACGAGGCCAGGCGGAAAAGCATAGCCGCGCTGCTGCGGAAGTACAACAGAAGGCTCACCGAAGAACAGGCGTACGACTACGCGGTTTTAATCATGCAGACGTGCGAAGCCTTCGGGCAGGACCCATTCGTCATCGCGTCGCTGATAGTGATCGAGTCCTCGGCGCGGAGCGACGCCGTGTCGCGGGGGGGGGACTACGGGCTGATGCAGGTGCGCTGGCGGGTGCACCAGAAGAACATCAGGAGTAAGTACCCGCACATCGCAAAGGCAAAGGACATGCTCGTCCCCCAAAATAACCTGACCGTGGGGATAGAGATATTCTCGAAGTACCACGCCACGGCAAAGCAGGACCTCAGGAGGACTCTGCTGTACTACAGCGCCGGCAACAGGCGCATGGCCGACAAAGTTGCCGCGGCTCTTTCCCAGCTCGAAAAATCTTATGTCGCGCATTTAAGAAACATTTGAAATATTTTTTAAGGGGGTAGTAAGGTGGCTCGGGAGCAGGAAAAATATTCCTTTCAATCGGAGGCGGCGGAGCTTCTTAAAATGATGATACACTCCGTTTACTCCAACAAGGAGATATTTTTGAGGGAGTTGATATCGAACGCCTCGGACGCTTTGGATAAGCGGAGGATAGAGGTTCTTTCCAACGACGAATATGGCGAGTACGACGCGAAAATCCACATAAGCCGCGACGGGGAGAACAAGACCATCACCATAACGGACAACGGCATAGGAATGAGCCGTGAGGAGATAATAAATTACATCGGAACCATAGCCAAATCAGGAACCAAAGAGTTTTTGGCGGCGGCCAAAGACGGCGGCCCGCAGGAGGACGGATCGTTCTCCGAAATGCTTATAGGCCAGTTTGGAGTGGGGTTCTACTCCGCCTTCATGGTGGCCGACAGGGTCGAGCTGATATCCAGGCGTCTGGGTTCCGGCGAGGCGTGGAAGTTCGAGTCGTCCGGCGACGGGTCGTATACCATAGGGGAAAGCTCCCTGCCCGAGTGCGGCACGTCGGTAAAGCTTTTTCTCCGCGAGCCGGGGGAGGGTGAAAAGGACTACGCCGACGAGTGGACGCTGCGCGAAATCGTCAGGAAATACTCCGATTTCATCAGCTATCCCATAGCGATGAACTGCACTAAATGGAAAGACAAAGAGGAAACCGTCGAAGACGAGGTAATAAACTCCCAGAAGGCCATCTGGTGCAAGGCGGAGAGCGAGGTTTCGGAGGACGAATACCGCGAGTTCTACCGCCATCTGGCGCGCGACTGGCAGGAGCCTCTGACGCGCGCGCTCATCAACGCCGAGGGTTCGGTCAACTTCAAGGGGCTGCTTTTCATACCTTCGCAGGCGCCCTTCGACCTTCTCATGAACGACAGGAGCGGGGGCATAAGCCTTTATATAAAACGCGTTTTTATAATGAACGACTGCAAGGACCTCATACCGGAGTACCTTCGCTTCGTCAAGGGGGTAATTGACTCCGAGGACTTGCCGCTCAACATATCGCGCGAAATTCTCCAGGAAGACCAGAGGGTCAGGGTGATACGCCGCAGCACGCTGCGGAAGCTGTTCGCCAGCCTTCGCAAGCTGCTGGAAAACGAGCGCGAAAAGTACGAAAAATTTTGGACGAACTTCGGTAAAATCTTCAAGGAAGGCGTCGTCCACGACCGGGAAAACGCCCAGACGATTTTGGAACTGTGCCTGTTCCGCTCCACGTTTTCGGCGAGTTCGACAGACTCCGAGTGGACTACCCTGGATTCCTATAAGAGCAGAATGAAACCCGGGCAGGAGGGCATTTATTACCTGACCGGGCGGGACGTGTCCACTTTGAAAAGCTCCCCGAAGCTGGAGGCGTTTTCGGAAAAAGGCTACGAAGTTCTGTTGCTGGCGGACCCCGTTGACGAGCTTATAATGTCCGGCACGAGCGAATACGGCGGCGTTAAATTTTTGAACGCCGGCGGCGCGGCCCGGGCGGAAACTGAGGACGAGCGCAAAGAGGCCGACAAAAAGCTGGAGGGGATGGAGTCCGATTTCGCCCCGCTCAAGGAAAAAATCATGAAGTCTTTGGGGGATGTGTTGAGCGACGCGCGCCTCTCCTCCCGAATGAAAACGTCGCCGGCCTGCCTCGTCGGAGACGCCGGGGCTGTGTCTCCACATCTGGAACAGCTTATGCGCGCCATGGGACAGAACGTGCCGTCAAGCAAGCGCGTTCTGGAGCTGAACCCGGAGCATCCGGTGGTCGGCCGCCTGATGTCCATGGCCCGGACGGACGACGCCAGAGTTGAGGATTTCGCCGCTATTCTTTACGATCAAGCCCTCATTCTCGACGGAGGTTCAGTGTCGGACCCCGGCCGGTTCACCCGCCTTTTAGCCGACGTCATGAACTCGGCCCTGACGCCGGAGCGAAACTGAAAGGGGGGCGAACATCATAACGGCTCAAAACACAGCAAAGAAAAATGACGCCGACACCTTAGTTTTAAAGTACGATGTAACCTCCAAAGAGCGTTACGTCGATTCCTCGTCCCAAAAAACGGAGTTTGAGAAGGTCATAGGCGAACTGGCCCGCATAAGCCTGGAGACGCTTTCGTGGGACATCGCGAAAACGACCAAAAAGCACTTCGGGGACGTCGAAGAAGATACGGCCCGCAAATGGGAGGCTTTTCTGGGCGGCTTCATCGTCAACGCGGCGGCGGCGCTTTACGATAAGGGCCTTGGGGTCGCGGCGCACAAGAAGCTGGACGAGGCGAGGAAAGTTTTGGAGGTAAAGCAGAAATTCGCGCAGGAAGCGGAGGCCATCCGGCGAAAGACGGAGGAAAACAGCATAGACGTATCCGACATGCTGGGGCTTTTCTCGGACGAAGCGTGACACGTAAAAACCCCCCCCCCGCCCTTCGGGCCGGGGGGATTTTTATTCGGAAGTTATGACGGTGTCGATACTTTTAATTCCCTTTATTTTGCCCAGCGACTCGACGAACGCCTTTATACGCGACGCCTCCCCTTTCAGGACGACGCACTCCAGGCAGACGTCGTGAGAGGCGTGCACGTGAGTCGAGCAGACGATGATTTCGCCGTGGTCATGCTGGACGGACGTCAGTTCCCTGGAGATGTTGGGGGAGTGATGGCCGTACATCAGGGTTACGCTTCCGTATACCTGCCCGTCCTCCTCCTGCCAGAGCTCCTCGGTGATGTAGCGCCGCATAAGCTGGCGTATGACGTCCGACCGGTTGCCCTTTCCGGCTTTTTTTAACCTCAGGTCGAACTCCCCGAGGACGTCTTCGGGAACCGTCACTCCAAAACGAGAGAGCTTTTCTTTTTCCGCCGTCATATTTTTCAATACTCTTTCCAATCCTTTCAGCGCCTTTAATGAGATATTATATCCGTGTTGTTATATAAAGGAGGAATTTGTTTATGGCAAAGCGGGAAATGATCTACGGAATGAATGACACGCCCCCGTTTCCGATCATGGTGATCGCCGGGGCGCAGCACGTTCTGACGCTTTTCGGCGCCACGACCCTGGTTCCGCTCATTTTCGGGCCGGCAATGGGAATGACCACGGAACAGCTCGCCAAGTTCATCGGGTGCGTATACTTCGCCATGGGCATAGCCACCCTAATACAGACCCACCCCAGGCTCGGCACGGGCCTGCCCATAGTGCAGGGTTCCAGCTTCAGCTTCATACCGCCCATCATGACGGTCATAGGCGCTTACGGCGCGTCGGGTCCGGAGACGGTCATGCAGTACGTGGGCGGCGGGCTGATGACCGGGGGAATCGCGCTGGCCGTTCTTGGGTACACCGGTCTGGTCGGAGTGATACGCAAGGTCATAACGCCGGTCGTCATCGGGCCGACCATAATGGCGATAGGTTTCTCCCTCGCGCCCGTGGCCGTGGACAACGCCTCCAAATTCTGGCCGGTATCGCTGCTCGTCGTGTTCCTGATATTCGTTTTCAGCCTGGTCATGAAGAACAAAATCATCAATATTTTCGCGGTTCTGTGCGCGATAGCCGCCGCGTATCTTTTGTGCGCGGCGGCGTCCGGAGCCGGATGGATAGGGCCCGGGCATCCGGCTTTCGTCGGCTTCGGCAGCGTGGCCGCCGCGCCGGTGTGGCGGACGGACGTCTTCTTGCCGTGGGGAGCGCCGAAGTTCAGTTTTCTGGCTGTCGGCGCGCTTCTGGCGGGTTTCTTCGCCGTGATGATCGAGTCTATAGGAGACTATCACTCCTGCTCCTACGTATCCGGCCTGCCCGACCCGTCGCCGGCGACCATCAGCCGCGGCATAGGGGCGGAGGGCGTCAACTGCGCCATATCGGGGCTGCTGGGTTCCGTCGGCACCACGTCTTACACGGAGAACATCGGGCTTATAGGGCTGACCGGCGTGGCGTCGCGGAACGTGGTCAGGACGGGCGCGGTTTTGCTGATCGGAATGAGCCTTTTCGGTAAGTTTGGGGCATTCATCGCCACCATGCCCACGCCGGTTATAGGCGGCGCTTATATGGCCCTGTTCGGAACTATCGGGGCGCTGGGCATCCAGGTGCTTGCGCGCGCCGACCTCGGAAGCCAGCGCAACATATTGATAGTGGGCTTCTCTTTCCTTATGGCTCTGGGGCTGCCGGGCTGGGTTGGGCAGGAATCCGTGCAGCGGGCGTTCATGGACCCCGCCAACGGGAGGTTTTTGGCAACGCTGGGGGGAATGGCCTGGGCCATTTTGAAAACGCCCATGGCCGTCGCCGGAATCTGCGCGGCCCTGTGCGACTCCCTCGTTCCCGGCACGGACGCCGAACGTGGAATAGGCAGATGAAGCAGATAAAAATTGTTTTGCCGCGTAAAAATGTGTTACTCTAAGTCATAAAGCTATTTCTACGTCAGGAGGGATTTGTTGGATCATGGGAATTCGCGGCATTGACGAACTTTGCGAGGAACTGAAAATCAAACGAACCTCCGCTCTCGCGGGAGGAGGGGAAAAAGCGGTCGCCAGGCAGAAGGAAAAAGGCAAGGGGACGGCAAGGGAACGCGCGTTGAAGCTCCTCGACCCCGGCAGCTTCGTGGAAATTGACGAATTCGTCACCCACAGGTGCGTCAACTTCGGCCTGGAAAAAACGAAGCCCCTTGGCGACGGCGTCGTTACAGGCTGGGGAACGATAGACGGCCGCAGGGTTTTCGTCTTCAGCCAGGACTTTACCGTGCTGGGCGGTTCTTTGGGAGAGAAGCACGCCGACAAGATATGCAAGGTCATGGACATGGCCCTGGAAATGGGCTGCCCCCTCATAGGCGTCAACGACTCCGGTGGAGCGCGTATTCAGGAGGCGGTGGACTCGCTGAACGGCTACGGCAAAATATTCTTCCGCAACACAATTTCCAGCGGCGTAATCCCGCAAATTTCGGTAATCATGGGGCCGACTGCCGGCGGAGCGGTCTACAGCCCGGCCTTGACCGACTTCGTTTTCATGGTGGAGGGTTCCGGCATAATGCACATCACCGGCCCGGCTGTCATCAAGGCCGTCACCGGGGAGGAGGTCACCAGCGAGGAACTGGGCGGCGCGGATACCCACAACATGAAAAGCGGCAACGCCCACTTCAAGGCCAAATCCGAGGACGAGTGCTTCGCGCAGGTACGCAGGCTGCTTTCCTACCTCCCGTCGAACAACCTGGACGACGCCCCTTTTGTCGAGACAAGGGACAGCGTTGAGCGCATGGATATGAGACTGCGCGAAATCGTCCCGACGAACCCCAATAAAGCGTACGACGTGCACGGCGTGCTGGAGCTGGTGCTGGACGACGGAATTTTCACCGAAACGCAGGCCGAATGGGCCAAAAACATAGTCACGGGCTACGGCCGCGTGGGGGGGCGCTCCGTCGGCATTATCGCCAACCAGGCGAGGGTCATGGCGGGCTGTCTGGACATCGACGCCTCGGACAAGGCCAGCCGTTTCATACGGCACTGCGACGCCTTCAACCTGCCCATAGTGACCTTCGTGGACGTGCCGGGATACCTTCCGGGCGTCACTCAGGAGCTGGGGGGAATAATACGTCACGGGGCAAAGCTGCTTTACGCTTACAGCGAGGCCACCGTGCCGCTGGTCACCGTCATTCTGCGCAAGGCATACGGCGGGGCATACCTGGCCATGAGCAGCAAAGCTCTGGGGGCCGATCTGGTCATGGCGTGGCCTCAGGCGGAAATAGCGGTGATGGGGGCGGAGGGCGCGGCAAATATAGTCTTCAAGAGGGAGATCGAAGCGTCGCCGGATCCGGGCGGCACGCGCCTGGAGAAGATAGACGAGTACCGCAGCGCGTTCGCCACGCCTTATGTGGCGGCGGAGCGCGGTTTCGTGGATCGCGTCATCATGCCGGAGGAGACGCGGAGGGAGCTGTGGCTCGCCCTGTGCGGCATGGAGAGCAAAAAGGTCGGACGCCCGAGCAAGAAGCACGGCGTAATCCCCCACTAGGGGACACATATATACAGAGGGGGTAACCGCGCATGACGCCCACCCAGGTTTTTTTTGCAGCCGTCCTGATTTTGGCTGTTCTGTTTTATTTCAAACGGCGCGCCGGGGACGATGACTCAGCCCCGGCGATGAAAGCCGAACCAAACGCCGATATAAAGGCCCGGCACGTGGCGGCTGTTACAGCGGCCATCCTGGCGGCCACCAACGGCCGGGGCAGGATATTGAACATCGCCCCCGCTTATCGCGCGAATATCTACGACGCGACTCAAAGGTGGAGGTCAGCCGCCATAATCGCCTCCGTCGGACGGCGTCTCCCCCCGTCCTGGAAACGGTAAAAAAAATAAAAAAACTTGAAAGGAGTTTCAGCTTATGAGCTTGAAATATAGAGTGACGGTTGACGGCACGGCATATGTTGTCGAGGTTGAAGAACTCGGAGCGGGAGCGCCTGTAACGAGCGCCCCCGCTGCCGCCGTTTCGGCCGCGCCCGCCCCCGCCGCGGCGGACGCGCCGGCCCCGGAGGCAGGGGCGGCGGCAGGCGGCGTCGTAATAGAGGCCCCCATGCCGGGCAAGATACTGGACGTAAAGGTATCGGCAGGGGCGGCGGTAAAGAGCGGAGACCTCATCGTAATTCTGGAGGCGATGAAAATGGAAAACGAAATTTTCGCCACGGCGTCAGGCACGGTAAAAGAGGTCCGCGTCAAGAGAGGAAACTCGGTCAGCACCGGAGACGCGCTGGTCGTTATAGGGTAATAATTAAAAAAACTCCCCCCGCTCCTTCGGAGCGCCCCCCTCAAAGAGGGGGGCTAACTTCTTCCAGCCTCCCTCTCCGAGGGGGGTGCCATGGGTGGAAACGGGCGGCAGGTTGCCGCCCCTACTCCCCCAGATATTTTCGCAGCGTTTCCAACAGCTTGTCAGTGTCAATCGGTTTTCCAAGGTGATCGTCCATGCCCGCCGCGAGGCAGTCCTCGATGTCGCTCTTGAAGACGTTCGCGGTCATCGCCACGATAGGCAGCCTTCCGCCGCTCCGCCCCGTGCGGCCGGGCAGCGCGCGTATGCGCCGGGTCGCTTCGAGCCCGTCCATTTTCGGCATTTGCACGTCCATGAACACCATATCGTATTTACAAGGCCCTTCCGTCACCATGGCCAGCGCTTCCTCGCCGTTTTCGGCGCAGTAAATATCCAGGCCGGTTCCTTCCAGAAGCGCCATGAGTATTTCACGGTTAATTTCTATGTCTTCGGCAAGCAGCAGCCTCTTGCCCGTAAACTCGCCCTCCGCGTTCCATACGTCCTCGCTTTGCTTGCGGGGCATACCTAGACATTCATTTATACAATCAATGATCATGGAAGAAAAAAGCGGTTTCAAAAGATGCTTGTCCACGCCCGCGTCGGACGCGTCGCACTTAATTTGCTCCCAGTCCATGGCAGTAATCATTATCACTACGGACGGTCTGCCGCCCCTGCGGGATTTTATGCGCCTGGTCAGCTCAATTCCATCCATGCCGCCCATACGCCAGTCAATAAAATATATGTCGTATTCGCCCCGCTCCTCGATGATACGGCACGCTTCAAAACCGTCGGCGGCCACGTCGCATTTTATGTTCAGCGGGCTGAAGATATCCCGAAATTGATTGCGTATTTCGAGAACGTCGTCCACCAGCAAAATTCGGACAGTTTCCCAATTTACGCCCGCGGCAAGCAGCGATTGGAAGCTTTTTTCGCCGCGCCGCGCCCTGACGGTGAAGGTGAACTTCGCCCCTTTGCCGAGTTCCGATTCTATCCAAATCCCGCCGTCCATAAGCTCGACGATTCGCTTGGATATGACAAGGCCAAGCCCGGTTCCTCCGTATAAACGGCTCGTCCCGCTTTCAGCCTGCTCGAAAGCCTTAAACAGCTTCTCCTGCTGAGGGGCGGATATGCCTATACCGCTGTCGGTCACCTCGATGCGCAGTTCGCAGTCTCCGTCGCTTTCTCCGGCCAAAGACGCCTCGAGACAGATTTTTCCCTTTTCGGGAGTAAATTTTACGGCGTTGGACAGCAGGTTCGTTATGACCTGCGCCAAACGCTGGGCGTCCCCTACGATAAAGTCAGGTATGTTGTTGTCGACGTTTACGGTCAGCGTCTGCTGTTTTTCGTTTACGCGGAAATTGACGACCGCAATCACCTTTTGCAGCATTCTCTCGAAATTGTACTCTACCGGCGCAAGTTCCAACTTGTTCGCCTCTATTTTCGCCATGTCGAGCACGTCGTTTATCACGCCGAGCAGATGGGAGGACGCGTCTTCTATCTTGCCCAGGGCGTGATTTTTTTCCACCATGTCGTCGGTTTTCTTTCCTATTGTCGTCATGCCTATGATAACGTTCATCGGCGTACGCATTTCGTGGCTCATTGTGGAGAGGAACTCGCTTTTCGCCTTGTTGGCGGCCTCCGCCCGGGACATGGCCTTAAGCTGAGCGGATATCATATCGGAGATCGCGTCCACGAGGACGCCTAGTTCCCCGCCCCCGTCGTAATTAAAGTCCCCTCTCTTAATAGTCAGGTCTCCGCCGCGGGTTCTTTCCGCGATGGCGACGATCTGCCCGAGCGGCTTCGATATTCTCCGCGCAGTCACCACAGAGATGAGGAAAGCGGCGGCAAAGACAATGACGGAAACCGCCGACACCGTCATCACCGTTGAGCGAATAGCTTCCTTCGCCTCCTCCGTCGACCTTCCGTTGAAGTACATGCCCATTATTTTGCCGGAAGCCGGGTCTTTAAGGGGGCTGTAGATGGTGAAGTGCTCCTTGCCGAAGAGCATCAGGGTCAGTTCGGCGTCATTTCCATCCCGCAGCACCGTCTGCTGTACGACCTCCGGAGCGTCCGTTCCTATGAGACGCATCCCGTCGACGTCGATTAAGGTGGTGTTGATTCTGGTTTTGCCGGCAAAAAGCGTAACCTCGTTGTCGAACAGGGCCTTTATCCTGTCTACGAACATCTCGTTCGTCAAAGACACCGCCGCGATGATCGTCCCGACGATTTCCCCGTCCCTGGCCTTAATCGGAATTCCGCAGTAATATCCGAGCCTCGTTGAAACCCCTTCCGTCAACATATCCCAGGCTTGCCCCTCAAGGGCTCGTTTCACGATTTCATTGCCGGAGAGGTCGTCCCCGATGTTCTCCGGGTCGTGAGCCCTCAGGATCACCATGCCGTTCTCATCGGAAACCGTAAGGATGTCAATCCCCGCGTCCTGCATGAGCATGAGCATCTCGGCGTTCAAGGCATAAACGTCGCGGTCGGCGACGAAGACGGCGAGCTTTTCGTTATCGGCCAGGTGGGTGACGAATACCTTGACGCGCGTCATTTGTTCGTCAATGTAGCTTTTCATTCCGCTCATTCCCTGACGCACGATTTTCTGCGACTCCGTGCGGGCATACCGTGAAAAGTAGTACACGCTCGTCGACGACAGCCCCAGTATGGTGATGATGGCGATCAAAAACGTTATAAGGATAATCTGCGTCCCGATTTTCATGTTTTTCATACTCAGCTTGCTCACTTCCTGCCCGGATACTATCAAAGTCAAGTTATAATAAAAGACCGACAGCTCTAAAAATACCATAAAAAGGAGTTTTTCACATGCATAAAGCGGTAGCCGTAGCTAAAAATACCTGGTGGGTAGGAGTAAACGACTACGAAACGGACATGTTCGAGTCCCTGTGGCCTTTGCCGCAGGGGGTGGCCTACAACGCCTACGTCATTCCGGGCGAAAAAACCGCCGCCATCGACACGGTCAAAGGGCCGTGCTTCAGCGATTACCTCGGCAAGGTCACCGAGGTCCTGCAGGGAAGGAAGCTCGACTACCTGGTCGTCAACCACGTGGAACCAGACCACTCGGGCTTGGCCGCGCAGCTCAGGCACGTCTGGCCCGACCTGAAAATCGTCGGCAACGCCAAAACCCTGCCGCTCCTTAAGGGTTATCACGGAATAGACGAGAACGTAATCCAGGTCAAGGACGGAGAAACCCTGGACATAGGAGGGCATGTGCTGAGCTTTCACACCGTCCCCATGGTTCACTGGCCGGAGAGCATGGTGACCTTTGACGCGGCGACGAAGACCCTGTTTTCCAACGACACTTTCGGAGGATACGGCGCTCACGAGGGCGGCATATTTGACGACGAGAAGCCGAGGGAACGCTGGGAAAGCGAAATGCTGCGCTATTACGCGACGATTGTCGCCCGGTACTCCAGCTCGGTGCAGGCCGCGCTGAAAAAGCTGAAAGAGCTGGAAATCGAGAACATATGCCCCGCCCACGGAACGCTGTTCCGCAAGGACGTGGGGCAGGTTGTCGAGCTTTATGACCGCTGGAGCAGCCACAAGACGGAATGCGGCGTCGTCGTGGTCTACGGCAGCATGTACGGAAACACCCGGCGCATGGCCGAGGCGGTTTGCCGGGGAATCTCCGACGAGGGCGTGAAAAACGTTCACGTATACGACGCCTCCCGGTCGGACATGTCGCTTATACTCCGCGACATCTGGCGCTACAGGGGCCTGGTTCTTCTCGGCTGCACGTACAACACCACCCTTTTCCCGACGATAGCCGGGCTTTGCGAGAAGCTGCTCAACCGCACGCCGAAAAACCGCGTTCTGGGCATCGCGGGCAGCTACAGTTGGAGCAAAGGGGCGCTGGACGCCCTGCGTAAATTCGCCGAGGCCGTAAAGCTGGAAAAGGTCGCCCCCGAGGTGGAGGTCTTCACCGCCCCCACCGCCGCAGACCTGGAACAGTGCGTCGAGCTTGGAAAGAACATGGCCAGGGC
>WRKN01000032.1 GCA_009778055.1 Synergistaceae bacterium | reverse complement strand
ATCGTTGACGGCGGCCGTTTCGACTGGGCGCAGAACGATAAATTCCCCGGACTGTCGCGGCCGAACCCCAGTTATCACGACATGGTATTCACGGATGCCGTGGGGAAACTGGCCTATATTATCAAAGCCAGGACGACGCTCCTCCGCGATACCGGCGCGTCGCTGTCGCCGTTCAACGCCTTCATGTTTTTACAGGGGCTCGAAACCCTGTCCTTCCGCGTGGAGCGCCATGTGGAAAATACCAAAAAAGTAGTCGCGTGGCTCGTAAACCATCCGTCCGTGGAACGGGTAAATCACCCTTCGCTGCCCGGCCACAGGGATCACGAACTTTATAAAAAATACTTTCCCAACGGCGGCGGGTCGATTTTCACCTTCGAGGTAAAAGGAGACGCCGAAAAGGCCAAGCGCTTCACGGAAGAACTTGGCCTGTTTTCGCTGCTGGCCAACGTGGCGGACGTGAAATCCCTGGTTATACATCCCGCGACCACCACCCACTCGCAGATGAGCGAAAGCGAGCTTCTTGCCTCGGGCATCAAGCCCAACACCGTCCGCCTCTCTATCGGCGCCGAGCACATCGACGACATCATCGGGGACTTGGAGCAAGCGTTTACGGCAATTCGGTAGAACAGAAACGCAGAAAAAGCAGAAAAATAATGCCTGACTATCCGCTGAACATCGGATAGTCAGGCATATTTTGAACGGCTTGGCAGTCAATCGGCCGCTAAATTCAGTTCGGCTTTCAGCGCCCTTTGAAGAAGCTGAGAAAAATTGACGTTTGCGGCCTCGGCTTTTTCGTTAAGCCAGAAGGGAATATTCAAATTCTTTTTTACGAGTTTATTATCGTAAAACCGGCGATAATCACCGGTATCGACCGATATGAGCGTAACTATGTCCTCGCTTTCCGCGTTGATGTCTTTCATATTTGTGGGGGCCGGTATTGCCTGTTTTTCTTCTTCCATGTTGTAGAGCGACAGACATAAAAAATCCTCCGCCATCTCCATACATTCGGCTATCGTTTCCCCCTGCGTGGCTCCGCGCTTGATATCGGGGAAATAAACGCAGAATCCCCCTTCCTCTTCCGGATGGAAAACCGCCGGATACACGTGTTTCATTTCGATTCCTCCGTTTTTGATTTTCTATTTCAGCCCTAAATCTTTTAAAATCCGTTCCGCTGTGCCTTTTTTCAGTTCTTCCGTTTGGTGCCTTGAGATTTGTGCTTCACCTCTCGTTTTGGGGTTGTAATAGGTGTCGTGTTTCTTGCCATGTTTCTTAAATAAAATTCCCTCGCTTTTCAGCCTGCGAATCATTTCCGTCACCGTCACTTAGCCCTCCCCCTTCGACAGCTCATTTTACACTACGCACCAGTGCGCAGTAAACAGTAAAAACTTCAATTCCCGGAACGTGTAACTAGGAGGTAACGAAGGTCATTTCATTCAATTTCTCAATGGATATTGATTATATGAACCTAACGGGTTACAATAATAACATACTAGGTTGCACTGGTATCATCATGTTTATATGGAAGGAGATCTTATTCATGAAACAAACAACCTTTAGTGTCCGCATGGACTCTGAAATAAAAAAGCAATTTGATGATTTTTGCGTTCAAGTCGGAATGAACACAACAACCGCGTTTAATATGTTTGCTCGTGCGGTCTTGCGGGAAAAACGTCTGCCTTTTGATGTAACGATAATATCCGACCCATTTTACAGTGAAAGCAACCTTGCTCATCTTCGTCGAGGCATAGACGCTCTTAACACCGGCAAGGGAGTCGAACATGATATTATTGAAGTAAGCGGATGAAACTTGTATGGTTTGAAGAAGCTTGGAATGACTACGCTTATTGGCAAACGCAAGATAAAAAGACATTAAAACGAATCAACGATATCATAAAAGATTGCAAACGCAACGGCTATTCCGGTATAGGAAAACCGGAACCGCTTAAAGGTGAATTCAATGGCTTTTGGAGCAAACGGATTGATGATGCAAATCGATTCGTTTACCGAATTTCGGACGGTGTTCTTGAAATTTTATCATGTAAAGGTCATTATGATGATTAATCTTACGCCGGCAAGCACAGAAGCTGGCAGCATGTGTACTGTCAGGGTAAAAACGGGATACGATATTATCGGCGATTTGGAGATGGCGATCAGTTGACTGTAAAAAAGGCGCTTATAGCCATGAGCGGCGGCGTGGACAGTTCCGTCGCCGCTTTTATGATGCGGGAACAGGGATACGAATGTATGGGCGCGATGATGAAGCTGTATACAAATGAGGACGCGGGCGTACCTCGTGAAAATGGGTGCTGTTCGCTGTTTGACGCCGAGGACGCGCGCTCCGTGGCTTACCGTCTGGACATTCCGTTTTATGTGTTTAACTTCACCCAATATTTCACACAGGAAGTAATCAAGCGTTTCATCGGCGCTTATCAAAACGGCCGTACGCCTAACCCTTGCATTGACTGCAACCGTTTTGTAAAGTTTAAGTATTTCCTGCAGCGGGCGCGCGAGTTGGATATGGATTGCATAGCCACCGGGCATTACGTGCGTACAGAGAAAGACGGCGAAAGGTTTTTACTTAAAAAAGGCGTTGACGGCGCGAAAGATCAAAGCTACGTGCTTTACGCCATGACTCAGGCTCAGCTTGCGCGCGCTGTTTTCCCGCTGGGCGGCATGACAAAAGACCAGGTTCGCGAGGTAGCGCGGGACGCGGGCTTTGCCAACGCCAGGAAGAGCGACAGCCAGGATATATGTTTTGTGCCGGGCGGCGGCTACGCGAACTTTATTGAACGTTATACCGGTACGGCTTCCGAGCCGGGGAGGTTTGTTGACGCGCGTGGCAATGACCTCGGCGGACACAAGGGAATCGTTCACTATACCATAGGGCAGCGGAAAGGGCTGGGGCTGCCGGCGGCGGAGCCGATGTTTGTCCGCGAGATACATGCCGGGAGCAATTCCGTGGTTGTTGGAACGTCCGAAGAGCTTTATTCCAAATCGCTGACGGCGTGCGACGTAAATTTGATCCCGTTTGAAAAGATTGATAAGCCAATGAAAATACGCGCAAAAATACGGTATAAGCAACCCGAACAACCCGCAACAGCATGGCAGACCGACGCCGACACCCTCCGGATTGAGTTTGACGTCCCCCAGAAAGCGATAACAAAAGGACAGGCCGTGGTGCTCTATGACGGCGACGTCGTTATAGGCGGCGGGACGATAGACGAGGTTGAAACAAAACGTAATTGAAGAAAAGAGATTATGTCCTATAATGCAAATATTGTAACCCGCCGCGCGTTTATTGCCCCGATTTCGCCAGTTCTTCCCAGAGTTCTTTTTGCCTTTCCGTAAGAACCTTCGGTATGCCGACCTCGACGCGCACGTAAAGGTCGCCGTTAAGAGCGTCGCCGGCGCCGTTTTTGTCGCGCATTGGCAATCCTTTGCCTTTGAGCCTCAGTTTTTGCCCGTTCTGGATTCCGGGAGGAATCTTGACGTCGACGCTGCCGAACAGCGTCGAAACGGCGACTGTGCCTCCGAGAACGGCCTGCCACGGCTCTATTTTCAGCGCGCGGGTCAGATTATGCCCTTCCGCCGCAAATACAGGATGCGGCGCTATGCGCAGCGTGACGTAAATGTCCCCTCCTCCGGGGGCCTTGCCCGGCAAGCGGATACGCGAACCGTTGATTATTCCGCGGGGCAGCTTGACGTTGATGGTCTGCGATACGCTGCTCCCGGAGGAACGCAGCGAAAAAGCGTGAAGCCCTCCCCTTGCGGCGTCCTCCAGCGAAAGCTCCAGCTCGACTTCGCTGTCGCGCTGCTGAACTACGCGCCTTCCAGACCTGGAAGCCCCGTTGAAAACGTCTCCAAAACCTCCTCCGCCGAAGCCGCCCAACCCGCCGAAAATAGTTTTGAAAAAATCGCTGAAGCTGTCCCATTCGCCTCCATATTCGACATGCCCGCCGCCGCCCATATTCCCCCAGCCGGGCGGCGGCGTGAAGTCCTGCCCCTGCTGCCAATCCGCCCCCAAGGTATCATACTTGACCCGCTTGTCCGGGTCTTTCAATACCTCATAAGCCTCGTTTATCTCTCGATAACGGGCGTCGGAGTCCTTTTCTTTCGACACGTCGGGGTGATGCCGTTTCGCCAGCTTGCGATACGCCTTACGGATATCGTCCTGCGACGCGGCGCGCGTCACTCCCAGAATTTCGTAATAATCCTTGTACTGTAAGCCCATGTCCGTTAAATCCTTTTATCAATCAAAGAGTTTCTTGAATTTGTTGAAAAGACCCTCTTCCCCGGTTCCGGTCGGCGTCTTCATCTCATTGGCGAGGTCAAGAATCAACGCTTTCTGTTTGTCCGTCAGTTTCGTCGGGATATCGACGAAAACGTGTACATAAAGGTCGCCTCGCCCCCTGGGGCCGCGCAAGCGCGGCATTCCCCTGCCTTTGACCTTGAGTATGCGCCCATGCGAAGTCCCGGCGGGGACGTCAATTTTTTCGTCACCGTCTATAAGAGTCGGAATATACACCGACGTGCCCAGCACGGCCTGAGGGTACGTCAGCGTAAGACGGCTGTGGAGGTCGCCTCCGTCACGCTCGAAATCTTTGTGCCGCTCAACGTCTATTACAAGAAACAGGTCGCCGTGAGGCCCGCCGTTCAAGCCGCTTTCTCCCTCGCCCGCTATGCGCAGGCGCGTTCCGATCTCTACCCCGGCGGGAATTTTTACCTCCACTTTATGCTTTTGCCGTATCTGTCCTCGGCCGCCGCAGTCCGGGCATCGCTCCTGTATGATTTTCCCCTTGCCCTGGCAGTTTGGGCAGGCGTTTACAGACATGAACTGCCCAAAAGGCGTGCGCTGGACGGTTTCGACCTGCCCCCGCCCTCCGCACTTGTCGCAGATCTGCGGCGAGGTTCCCGGCTTTGCTCCGTTGCCTCCGCAGGCGGCGCAGGTGTCCCAGCGCGGAATTTCCAAGTTGTGGGTAGCTCCATTGGCGGCCTCCAACAGCGTGACCCTTACCCCCATTTCGAGGTCGGAACCGCGCCGGGGGGCGGTGGGGTCGGCGCGGCGTCCGCCCATACCACCCATCCCCGCGCCGAAAACCTGCTCGAAGAGATCTCCGAAAAGGTCGCCGAATCCGCCTCCAAAACCGCCCTCGAAGCCGCCGCCAAAAGGGTTTTGCCCGCCATCGGCCGTGCCAAACTGGTCGTAGCGGGCGCGTTTTTCCGGATCGCCCAAAACGGAGTAAGCCGCGTTGATTTTTTTAAACTTTTCCTCAGCCTCCGGGTTGTCCTTGTTTGTGTCCGGATGGTACTGACGGACAAGCTGACGGTAAACTTTTTTTATCTCCGCCTGAGAAGCGTTTCTCGCAACGCCCAATATCCGGTACAGGTCTTCCAATTACTAATTCGCCCCCTGGTCGGTGAACTCGGCGTCCACAGTGTCTCCGCCGGACGAGGAACCGTCCGGAGAAGAAGCTCCGACATCGGACGTCCCGGCTTCGGAACCGGCCTGCTGGTAAAGCCTGGTGGAGAACTCCTGCAGGGTATTGTCCAAGTCGGCCTTGGCGCTCTTCATACGGGCCGGGTCGCCTGAGTCCAGAGCCTTTTTCAAGTCCTCTATGCGGGAGTTGACCTTGCCCTTTTCGTCGGCCGTCATCTTGTCCCCCAGGTCGGACATCAGTTTCTCCGCCGCGAAAACGGCGCTGTCCGCTTCGTTGCGGGCCTCCGCCTCCTCGCGTTTCTTGTTGTCCTCGTCCGCGTGGGTCTCGGCGTCGTTTTTCATGCGCTCTATGTCTTCTTTGGAGAGGTTCGAGGACTGTATCGTTATCTTCTGGTTCTTGCCCGTGCCCTTGTCCTTGGCGGATACGTTGAGAATACCGTTGACGTCGATATTGAACGTCACCTCGATCTGTGGGACACCGCGCGGGGCGGGAGGTATGCCGTCAAGGGTGAATTGCCCCAACTTCACGTTGTCGCCGGCCATTGCCCGCTCTCCCTGCAAGACCATTATCTCCACCTGCGTCTGGCTGTTGCCCGCCGTGGTGAAAACCTGGCTTTTGGAAACGGGGATGGCGGTGTTGCGCTCTATTATCTTGGTGAACACGCCCCCCAGGGTTTCCAAGCCAAGCGAAAGCGGCGTAACGTCCACAAGCACTATGTCCTTGTGGTCGCCTTTCAGTATCGCGCCCTGTATGGCCGCGCCGGCCGCCACGCACTCGTCGGGGTTGATCCCTTTGGTTGCCTCCTTGCCCAGCAGGTCCATTATCTTTTTCTGCACCATCGGCATACGGGTCGAGCCGCCTACCAGGAGTATCTTGTCTATCTCGCTGGTTTTCAGGCCGGAGTCATCTATGGCGCGCTGAGCGGGTTTTACCACGCGGTCGATAAGCCCCGCGCTCATTTCCTCGAACTTGGAGCGGGAAAGTTTCATCTCCAGGTGTTTCGGGCCGCTCTGGTTCGCGGTTATGAAAGGCAGCGATATCGTTGTCTCCATCATGGAGGAAAGCTCCACTTTAGCCTTTTCCGCAGCCTCGCGCAAACGCTGCATCGCCATGCGGTCGCTCTTGAGGTCAACGCCCTCTGTTTTCTTGAACTCAGCCGTCATCCACTCCACGATGCAGTTGTCCCAGTCGTCTCCGCCCAGCCGGTTGTCCCCGGCCGTCGCCAGCACCTCGAACACGCCCTCCCCCACGTCCAGAATCGAAACGTCGAAAGTACCGCCGCCCAGGTCAAACACGAGAATTTTGTGCTCTTCCTGCTTATTTTCACCGTAAGCCAGGCAGGCGGCGGTGGGTTCGTTGATGATGCGCAAAACCTCCAGCCCGGCGATAGTGCCGGCGTCTTTCGTGGCCTGACGCTGCGCGTCGGTGAAGTACGCCGGAACGGTTATGACCGCCTGCTTCACCGGTTCGCCCAGGTAATCTTCGGCGTCGCGTTTCAGTTTTTGCAGGATCATAGCGGAAATTTCCTGCGGCGTATATTTTTTGTCGTCTATGGTGACGCGGTATTCCGTCCCCATCTCGCGCTTGATGGACATGACCGTCCTGTCGGAGTTGACGATCGCCTGACGTTTCGCGAGCTGCCCGACCAGGCGCTCCCCTTCCTTCGTAAAGGCCACCACGGACGGAGTCGTCCTCGTGCCCTCCGCGTTCGTTATAATCGTCGTCTGGTCGCCCTCCTGAACGGAGATGCAACTGTTGGTCGTTCCCAAATCGATCCCTACCACTTTAGCCATAAGTTTATTCCTCCTGGTTTCTAAGTTTTCCAACCCGCACCTGAGCGGGACGCAGTACGCGTTCAGGCGTCCGGTAACCGCGCATCAGTTCGAGCAGTACAAGCCCGTTTTGCTCGGGGGCCTCGACAAATTCCGTCTCAACGGCATCGTGCAGCAAAGGGTCGAAAGAACACCCCTCCGCCGGAATAACCGTCACATCCGAGTTTTCCAGAACCGACAAAAATTGACGCCGAACCATGCGCACGCCTATGAGAACGTCTTTGGCCGCGCCGTCTTCCGGCACGTTGAGCGCCCTGTCAAGATTGTCCAGCACCGGCAAGAATTCGGCCGTTTTATCCTCGGCGATCAGTTTTCTGCTTTTCACGCGCTCACGCTCCGCGCGCTGTCTGTAATTGTAAAGGTCGGCCCTAGCCGCCGCGAGCTGATTCCTCAATTCCTCCATTTCAGAATCCCGCTCGCCGGCTTCGTTTCCGGCCTCGCTCCCCTCCCCTGCCGGGTCGTCCATAAATACTTCAAAATTCTCTTCCGGCATTTCCGGCATGACATCCTCTCCTCGTGCTTTTTTGCCTTTTTGTCTACTTTTTGCCTTTTTGCCTACTTTTTGCCTAAGGCATCCACCATTGCTTCCAAAATGTTGATAGATCGTTCGTAATCCATGCGCAGCGGCCCTATGAGGCCCAGCACGGCCTTTTGCTGCCGCGCGTGCGCCGGAATTAAAATCATGGCGTTTTCTCCCATGCCCTTGACTCCCTCCACGTCGTTTTCCTCACCCAGGCTCACTTTTAGAGTCGCGGAAACGCGGCAGCGATGAACAAGGTTTGCCAGAGGCTTCTCCTGCTCCAAAAGCGACAAAACCGCCTGAAGCCGCCCCAGGGTTTGAAAATGCGGCAGGTTCAGGATATGCTGCGCCCCGCAGCTAAAGAAGCGGTAGTTCTGCATGGTCAGGAAGTTATCCAGCTCGCGGATTGCCATCCGGCATGACTCTTCCACGTCCTCCAGCCCATTCAGGACGAAATCGTACAGAACGCCCCTGACCTCAAGCCACGAACGCCCCGAGGCGACGGTGTTGATGCGCCTCGTCAGTTCCTCTATAACACCCGGCTCGATTTCGCACGGCAGGGAGAACTGCGAGTGATGCACCAGTCCCCCCTTCAGGACTATCAAGGCCAGAATGTGAGTCCCCCCCAGCGGCATGAGGTCTATATGCTGAATCTCCGTGTCGTCGAGCCCGGTCATAGCCGCCACGCCAACGTAATTCGTAAGCCGGGACAGCATGTGCGTGACGTAGTTCATGAGATCTTCTATTCCGCTGCGCCGGTTTTCTATCTCCCTCTGCCACTCGCCGACTTCCCGGGGCCGCAGACGCTCTCGCGAGGTGACGGAATCTACGTAAACACGGTACGACTTTGCCGTAGGCAGACGCCCCGACGAGGTATGAGGCTGATAAAAATACCCCATCTCCTCCAGATCGGACATTTCGTTGCGTATAGTGGCCGGACTGAGCCCCTTTATGTATTTTTTCGTGATGGTCCTCGACCCGGCCGGTTCCCCGGTTTTTATATACTCATACACAACCGCCAGCACTATTCCCAACTGTCTTTCCGTCAACATTACGAGATTCACCTCCCAGACTCCGTGATTAGCACTCTGTGTGTATGAGTGCCAATATGTCAAGTCTATGGGTAGATTAGCAATCACTTGTATTATTGTCAATATAAGCGGGTAATATTAGGGATTACTACGTACCTGGAAGGGGAATCGACGGATTTTATTGCGGCGGTTGATTGTACAATAAAAAATTAGTATTATCATAGTCAGAGAGTCCTTATTTTTACGGAGGTGTTTAATGATGTTGGTGAAAGTTTGCAAAAAAGCGGCGTTGGTTTTGGCGGTGGTGACTATGCTGGTTTTGGTGGCCGCCAGTGACATAGCAGAGGCTGAGTATCAGGTAAATATTACAAGGAGCGGTCTGGAAGTCACGTTCGAAGGAGCCGAGCAGCGCAGGGAAGACAGAAACACATTCATTGTGGAAGTACATTACAGCATGATCTCGTCCAGGAACAACAGCATTTCAGTCAATGCCGCCGAATCGAAGCTGATAGATGCCAATGACGCGGAAATATCAATGGCGTTATTTTCTCATCAGAGCGGCGGACGTGACGTCGCAAGGGCTCAGCGGCTAGATACGCTGCAATTCGGCGTTCACATCGATGATCAATTCAGAAGCTCCCAAGAAATTGTGGCGAATCAACCCTACAAAATAATGGTCAGATACCTGGTCGCAAACAGAAATGTACTTACGCCGACCTTGAAAAACGCTACCGTGATTATCAATGACTATCCCTTTGTCTTTGAAGACGTGTCGGTATCTCAATAATTCCAATTGAGCGCGGCGCGTATTTACCCATTAAATATACGCTTTCCCCAGGACCTTTGCGCCGCTATGGAACGGATAGGCGCGGATCCGCGGGCCGGCGCTTATTTTCAGCCCAAGCGGCGTACTCGCCATATTTTTGTCGAGCAAGCGGACTTCCGGGCCGCGGCCTACATGAAGCAGGAACTATTGGCACGCGGCGGAGACGCCGTGGTGGGAATGCACGTCATAGACGCAAAGACTGATACGAGTGACGTGTTGTTGGTCGCTACGGACGGCGAGCTGAACGCCCTCCTTAAAAAAATGGAAGCAATGGACTGCTGGGGGCTCAAGGCGCTGCGCGAAGGGTTGCGCTCCGCGCTGGACAACGCGGGGAAAGACGCGTGGGTTTTACCTTTGCCCGGAGGACGCGAGCTGCGTCTGGATGCCCGTACAAAAGTAATGGGTATACTGAACCTCACGGACGACTCCTTCCATGCGTCAAGCCGCGCCGCGGGTCTGGACGATATTCTGGAGAGAGCCGGCGCTATGCTGGCGGACGGCACCGACATGGTGGATATTGGCGCGGAGTCTACGCGCCCCGGCTCAACTCCTGTTTCGGAGGAGGAGGAACTCAAGCGCCTCATTCCCGCTATAAAGGCCCTCAGAAATTCCTTCCCGGACGCCGTGATATCGGCGGACACATATAAAGGGAAGGTCGCTCTCGCCGCCGCCGAAGCCGGAGCGGACATAATCAACGACATAAGCGGCTTCGCGCTGGATTCCGATATGTTGAAAAGCGCGGCGCAAAGCGGGCTGCCCTACGTCCTCTCGCACATCAAAGGCACGCCTCGGGACATGCAGCGCTCCCCTGCTTACGAAAACCTGCTGGGGGAGTTGAACGCGTATTTTCAAATGAAGATAGAAGAAGCGGAACAAGCCGGATTACAAAAGGAACGTATCGTAATTGACCCGGGGCTGGGTTTCGGAAAACGGACGGAGGACAATCTTTTGATACACAAAGAAGTTGAAAGCCTGAGCGTATTCGGCCGCCCGATTCTCCTCGGGTATTCCAGAAAAAAATTCACCGGGACAGTAACCGGCACAGGCCGCACAGATGAGCGGCTGGCCGGGACATTGGCGGTATCGGCCTTGATGGAAGGGCGCGCGCAGGTGGTGAGGGTGCACGACGTGAAGGAGAACAAAAACGCCCTCCTGATGGCTGGGGCGATAAAAGCGGTTTTTTAATGTATATTACGGCGATTGGATTGGGCTCCAACCTGGGGAACAGGCTCCTTAACCTGCGGACGGCGTTGCGTTTTTTGATGGAAATGCTCCCCTGCTCCGGCGGAAACAGGCTTATAAAGGCGAGTGACGTGTTTGAGACCGAACCGTGGGGCGTTAAGAACCAACCGTATTTTCTCAATGCGTGTCTTATAATGAAAAATCTGTTACCCTTAAAAGACCTGTTAGCTCGGATAAAAGGGATAGAGTCTGAGATGGGCCGGATGGTTACGCGCCGCTGGGGTGAGCGCAAGATCGACATAGACATATTGTTTATGGACTCCATTGTCTATGATTCGCCGGATCTTCGTATTCCCCACGCCGAGATGCACCGGAGAGATTTTGTACTGATACCTCTGGCGCAGATCGCCCCGCATTGGGTTCACCCCCGCACAAAACGCGCGATAAGCGAGATGGCTTCAGATTTCCGAGACCAAAACCCGACGCGGATATGTAATTTATAGTCTTTGCGGACGCCTGTGACTATTGACCCATTAAAAGTCTTTGATATTATAATACCTGCGGTTGCCATGCGAAAGTTACGGGTAATCACATATGGGAAGGAGGCGAGGTCACGTGGCGAAGTTTCGTTGCATCGAGTGCAAGGCCGAGCTGGAAGTGGACGCTAACGAGCCTGCAAAGCGTTGTCCTGAATGTTTCAGCCGTTATCTGGAGCTTGTGTCAGGCGAGATTAAACGCGGAAAATCCTGGAGCGCCAAAAGTTTCAGCGTAAAGTAACAATAATGTAGTATAATTAAATAGGTTATAGCGCGTCGTTCTTTTCGTTATAACCTATTTTATTTTGAAGACAAGAAAATTTTTTAATAAGGAGGCGTCAATTTGAGAACACGTTTTTCAGTTTATCTCATAGCTTTCCTGCTGATTTTCTGCCTTCCCTTCCCAACCTCCGCCGGTGAACTGCCGCGGGGTCCGGCAATGCCGGCTTTGGCGTTAATCCCGTCCCTTCCGTCCGTGCATGTGTTTGGCACCCCAAAACCTCCAGGTATTTCGGGAAACATGCCGGCGAATATGCCGGATATGGACTTTTGGAAAGAAAAATCGCTGGCTTGGCCGTTACGCGGCATAATTGTATCAGGTTTCGGCTTGAGGTACGACGGCGAGTCTGTCCGCGTACACGAGGGAATAGACATACCGGCGCCGACCGGCGCCCCTATACAGTCCGCTGGAGCCGGCGTTGTCGCGGAGGCCAGGACGTACAGAGGATATGGCTACACCGTGATAGTAGACCACAAAAACGGAATAAAAACCTTATACGCCCACTGTTCGAGTTTAGCCGTGAAGAAAGGGGAACAAGTGGAAGACGGGCAGGTTATCGCCTATGTCGGCAGCACGGGACGCGCCACCTCCTCCCACCTTCACTTCGGGGTCATGGTTCAGGGCGCTTTCAAGGACCCGATGGTGTACCTCAAGGACAGATCACAGCAGTTCGTCAGTAAACCTTAACTTTTAGAAAATCGCACTGTCTTGTCATAATCTTTCGGAAGGTATTTGTAAGTTAAAACGTAGATAGCGCTGCTTAGGCGGTTCAACGCTTTTATTATGTCCGCCCGGCCTGCGTTTTCATCTTCCGCGCCGGACGTTGTAAAAGCGCGGCACGCGGAAAGCTCCGCCTCCCTGATGCGGGTCCTGAGAGTGTTGAGTCCTGCCGCGACAGGCCCCATCGTGTAATGGGGCCTTATGTGTCCAAGCCCGAAATAGCGCTCCGGCTGGTGCGAGCGTTCGCGTATCTCGTCGCCGCTCATTCCCCAGAGAAACAGGTCGCCGCACTCCCTTCCCGTGACCTCACAGGAGAGAACGTCATATAGTTTGCTCCCCGCCTCCTCCAGCTCTCCCACCAAAGAAGCCAGTCCCTGCCGTTCCGCAAGTATCTGGAGTTCCACCACAAGCGCGCACAGGCTGTCCATACGCCCCCTGAACTCCACCCGCGGGTGGGTTTTGTCCGCCATCACGCCGCCGGACAGAGATGTCCTGTGTTCCTGTTTTCCCATGACGTTTTTCCTCCAGACATAAATAAATTTATGAGGACATTGTACATAAGTACGTGTAAAATCAAACCTGTAACAATCGCCGCGAGGAGGATTACTCATGTGTCTGGCTGTGCCTTACGTGATAAAAGAAATTTCTGAGGATGGGTCTGCTCTGGCCGTGTCGAACGGCGTCGAGGTAGAGGTTCGCCTCGACCTGATAGAGACGCCGGCCTTGGGGGATACAGTGCTCGTCCACGCCGGTTTCGCCATACAAAAGCTGGACGAAAAAGAATCCGCCGAGCTGGCGGATATTTGGGAGGAAATACACGAAGCCGAACAGGCCGCCGCTCATGCGTGAATTTTCTCCTCAAACCCCGCCGGTCTCCGCTGAAACCATGCTTCGCAGACTGGGCGAACTGGTGTCGGAAACAGGGCGCGCCGTTACCTTTATGGAGGTATGCGGCACTCATACGGTGGCGATTTTCCGTTCCGGGCTGCGCTCCCTTTTGCCGGAGGGGCTGCGGCTCCTGTCCGGTCCCGGCTGCCCCGTGTGCGTAACCGACCAGCGCGAAATAGATATGGCGGTCTCCCTGGCCGAGACCGGCCGGATAGTTTTGACTTACGGTGACATGATGAGAGTTCCGGGGTCATCGAACTCCCTGGCCGGGATGAAAAGCGCCCATGCCCGTGTCGAGGTCGTGACCTCCGCCATGCAGGCGATAAAAACAGCCAAGGACAACCCGGGAAGCGAAGTTGTTTTTTTAGGCGTGGGCTTTGAAACAACCTCCCCAGGAACGGCCATCGCCATAAAACAGGCTCATTCCCACGGCCTTCGCAACTTTTCGGTTTTGTGCCTCCACAAAACCGTACCGCCGGCTATGCGGGCCCTTTGTTCAAATACTGAACTGAAAATTGACGGGTTTATTTTGCCGGGAAACGTCACGGTGGTGACGGGAATTTATGACTACGCTTTTTTGACGGACGAACTCCATAAAGCCGCCGCCGTGGCCGGTTTCGAGCCGGAGGAAATTCTGGCCGCCCTGGTCGATCTGTCGCGTCAGACGGCCGCAGGGCGCTTCGGCTTGAGCGCTTATCGCCTCAACGACGTACCGAAAGCCGGAAATCCGGCGGCGCGTAAAATTTTATCGGAAGTATTCGAGACCTGCGACACGGTCTGGAGAGGGCTGGGGGAAATTCCCGGCTCCGGACTGCGCGTGGCGAAGGACTACTCGCGCTTCGACGCCGCTGAAAGATTTGGGTTAAATGCCTTAACTGCCCTTCCCGCGGCAAAAAACAATAATTGCCGCTGCGGCGAAATTCTTACAGGGCTTTTGACGCCGCCGGAGTGCGAACTGTACGGAACCGCCTGTACGCCGATGAACCCAATCGGCCCATGTATGGTGTCCGGTGAAGGGACGTGCGGAGCATGGCACAGGTTCAATCGTTAAAGGACATAATAACGTCGGGGCACGGAAGCGGCGGCCGCCTGACGCAGCGGCTCACAAGGCGCGTTCTGGATCATTTCGATCTTCAGGATGACATTTTTCAAATGGAAGACTGCGCGTTCATCGGGGACGGTTTCGCCGTTTCCATGGATGGCTTTACCGTGTCTCCGCACGACTTCCCCGGCGGGGACATAGGTAAATTGGCCGTGTGCGGCTCCGCCAACGACCTGGCGGTGAGAGGCGTACGCCCGATGTTCCTGACGCTTTCACTGATAATAGAGGAAGGGCTTGAGTCCGCCGTTCTCGACCGTTATATGGAAAGCGCCGCGCGTATGGCAAAAGAAGGCGGAATCAGGCTGACAGCCGGCGATACCAAAGTGGTTCCTCACGGCGCGGCCGACAAGCTCTTTATCACGACGTGCGCGATAGGGAAAAAAGATTTGCCGGCGTCGCCGCTCACAGAAACCCTTCAAACTTCCAACCTTAAAGAAGGCGACGCCCTTATCCTCTCGACCTCCCCCGGACGGCACGGCGCCGCCTTGGCGGCGGCCCGCTTCGGGCTGAACGCTCCCGGCCTGATGAGCGACTGCGCCCTGCTGTGGCCGGCCCTTGAACCGCTGATGAAATTGGACGGTTTGCGCTGTATGAGGGACTGCACGCGCGGAGGGCTGGGAACAGTTCTGTGCGAGTGGGCGGAACACACAAAACACCCAATAAAATCTCCCTTGGGAATAGAGATATTTGAAACGGAAATTCCGGTTCAAAGAGAGGTAAATTCCGTTTGCGACATCCTGGGACTCGATCCGCTCTACCTCGCGTCCGAAGGATGCGCCCTCCTGGCAGTCGCGCCGGAGCAGGCTGAGACGTGCCTCGAAATGCTGCGCAAAAGCCCGCTGTGCCGTGACGCCGCCATCATAGGCCGAACCGTCTCAGAACATCCGCGTATGGTAGGAATGAGAACGCGGATAGGCGGCTTGCGCTTCATAGACATGCCGGCGGGAGATATTTTGCCCCGTATTTGCTAGGTCAAAAGAAGCCTGAAGCGGTCATCAGCCCCCGGCTTCCCTGTGTTTTCTCCGGTACCATCCTCCCGGAGTCCTTTCCTCGGGAAGATAGCCGCGAAACGGCGCGGCGGCGGCGAGAGCGAGGTATATTTCGCCCAGCTTCACCATCAGGCGCGCTTCGACAAAGCCTTGAAGAATGTTCTCAACATCGCGCGGCAACATTTTGGGTAAGTTTGATAAGTTTGGCACGTTTGCTAAGTTTGACGCGCCTGGAAAATCACGCGACAGCGCACGCGCGATTTCCGCCGCTGTCCTGCCCTGGTCGGCGGCGGCGTATACGGCCGCCTCGACGCCGCCAAACGAGAAACGCGGCGCGACCGCTATCGGGCGCGTGTCTTCAATGGTTAAGACGCCTAAAGCTGCGTCGCCCAGGGCGTTCCAGGTCATCGCCAGGACGGGAGGCTCCCGTCTGTCCTCGGCGAAGACAGGCGGGAAAAGTTTTTTCCATTCGTACAGGCCGCGTATCAAACGCTCCAGCCCAGGTTTTTGTTTACCTTGTTCACTTTGTTCCTCCGTAACTGGGACGTCTTCAAAGAAATACGCCATCCGCGACAAGGCTTCTTCGCTCAGCGGGTAGATATGGCGGTAGGGCCGCGTCGGCCTGAGCGTAAGTCCGTAACGATCCGGTTCATTGAAATAGGGGCTGAAACGGTAATAGCTAACCCGCACGCCGCCTATCGGCGGCTGCAGGTGCGTCAGCAGCGGCACTAGGTTCGCCGCCTCGTCATGCCAGGCGTCGTTTTCCCCCGGAAACCCGTAAAGGCAGTTCCACGTCAAGTCGATGCCGTATTCCCGCGCCCATTTCAGAAAGCGGATATTATGAAAAACCCTGTTCTGCTTGCCAAGCGCCGTGAGCGACTCGTCATGCAACTGCTCGATGCCGGGCTGCATCCGCCGCACTCCCGCGTTGGAAAGTTTTCGCATCTGTTCCCGGGAAAGCGTCGCGGGCGCCTCGTACATGAAGTACATCCCTTTCCCCTCGAAACGGGGCAGCAGTTGTTCGATATGGGCGGGATCGATTATGTTGTCGCCCATTTGCATGGACGTCATGCCGTGCCGTTTCGCCAGCTCGGTTATTTCCCGCCAGGCCCTGTCAGGGTTTTTGACGCGGTGTTTCCTGGACATCCCGTTCAGGCCGCAGAAAGCGCAGGGCTTTTTCGCCCCCCACCAGCAGCCTCGGGACGTCTCCACCATCAATCCCGGGATTATCTTGTCCCGTACGCCGCTTTTGCCCAGCGCTTCAAAATAGTCGTCGAAAAAGGGGATGGGGAGGCCGGATATATCGGCGACCGTCCCTCTTCCCGGTTCCCGAAACGTTCCTTCGGGACGTCTGTCATGGGGCGTTAGAACTTCGGGGCGGTTCCATCCCTCCGCGCCTCCTATTTTTTCTCCCGCAAGAAACGCGCGGCAGAAGTCGGGGAAGGACTCGTC
>WRKN01000031.1 GCA_009778055.1 Synergistaceae bacterium | reverse complement strand
TGACAATCAAAAAATATGAAAAGGCGGCATAGCTCAGATGGCTAGAGCACGCGGTTCATACCCGCGGTGTCACTGGTTCGACTCCAGTTGCCGCCACCAAGAGATAAATTTACAGGAATTCATAGATTTCCTAAAGAGAGATAAACCCCCACTATTATGGGGGTTTGTTGTTTTTAAAGGGCTGAGGAAGTCTTACGGGAACCTATACCTACCTGATGTATTGCCATATTCTCTTGGTAAAATCGAAACGAAAGGAATGGTCATAATTTTGAAGAAAAATATTGGGACGGAGCTGGGTATCCGCCAGACGACGGAATGCGCGGGATAGAGGGCGCGCTTTTTGCCGTACAGAGCGCAAGGGAAGGGCGTTTCATAGGCGAAACTTTACGCTCGCTTGGGGATAAAATGCCGGTGACCGAGCTGTCACTGGCGTCCTCGCTCGCTTATGGGGCTTTGCGCCGTGAAGCGCTCTGGAAAAAAATCTTCGGCGCGTACTTAAAAGGCGCGAAGGGCGGGAAACCGCCTGAAATAGACCCTGCCGTTTCGGACTGCCTGCTGTTGGGCGCCGCCGGCCTTATGGAACTCAGGCACTTCGCCCCCGGCGCGCTGGTAAACGGGCTGTTGGAGGCGTTGAAGGCAAAAGGGCATGAGAAAGCGGTTCCTATGGTGAACGCCGTTCTGCACAACGTCGCCAGGAATGGACCGGGCGCTCTGGAAATACTAAACCGTAGCCGCCGCTTGGAGGACAGAGCTGTTTGCGCGGGGATACCCGAGTGGACTTTGCCGGCCTGGAAAAAATCCTGGAGCAACGAGGAACTGAACGATATATTCGCGTATTCGCAAATACCTCCTTGCGCGTCGCTGCGCACCCCGCCGAACAGAAGGGACGAGGTTACGGCGCTCCTGTCCGCCGGGGGTTTTGACGGAGTCCCGTCCGACCTGTTCCCCGAGTCGATACGGCTTTCGTCTACCGTGTATCCCTCTCTCGTTCCGGGGTTCGGCCAGGGATTGGCAACGGTGCAGACGGAAAGTTCCATGCTGGCGGCCTCGCTTGTTTCCGTATTCTGGCGCAGACTTGGGGGAACGGTTCTCGACATGTGTTCGGGGCGCGGCGTCAAGGCGGGGCAAATTGCCCAATCCCTGCCGGACGCCCGTATCGAGTGCTGGGAAGTGTCGCCAGGCCGCCACCGCGCGGCTGTGCGTGAAATGGCGCGCCTGGGCATAGGAGACCGCGTGGTTTTACGTCTTGGCGACGCGTTGTCCCTCTCTCCGCAGGAGCCTGTCAAACTGGTTTTTTTGGACGCGCCATGCACAGGCAGCGGGACGTGGAACCGCAAACCGGAGTCAAAATGGGGCCTCTCCTGGGCAAAAGTGGATAAAATGGGCGAGTTGCAGAGAGCGCTTTTAAAAAAAGCCTTAACTCTTGTCGGGACTGGTGGTATTATAATCTACGTTACTTGCAGCCTTCTGCGTCAGGAGAACGAAAACGTCGTGGCCGACGCCTTGAGCGAAACGGCGGATTACGTGGTTCTGGACGCGCCGTTGGCTGGGGCTTACGTGCGCCGCGGGCGTCCGTGGGGGACGTATATACTGCCCGGCTTGCCTTGGTTGGACGGGTTTTATGTTTCTGTCATCATGAAAAGAACGGGGGCTTAAGGAGGCTTAATATGGGCAAAATATTCCGTTGGACGCTGTTATTTGTGGTTCTGGTAATATTCGCGTCCGGGTCCGTGGCGTTTTACACGGTGTTTTTCAGTACAAGCGACGAAATTACCATGCCTTTGCTTCGCAATATGTCATTATTGGAAGCGGAAAATGAGGCAAAACGCCTGGGTTTTGTCGTCAGGGCCGAGTCGGTGGTGTCCTCCCTTCCCCAATGGCAGGTGGTGGCGCAATCTCCCGAGGCGGGAGTGAAGGTGCGCAGCGACAGGACGATTCTCCTGAAGGTCAGCAGAGGAGGAATCAGGCGCTCTATTCCCGACGTGCGCAGGCTCACCGCCTCGGAAGCGCAAAACGTGCTCCAGGAGCAGGGCTTCAACATCGGAAACATCGTTTATATCCAGGACGATTCCAGGCCCGGAGGAACCGTCATAGCTCAGAGCCCGTCGAGCCCGGCAAACATACCGAGCGACAAGAAGGTCGATCTTCTCATCAGTCAGGGAGGCGCGGGCGCTGACGGCAGGGTTGTCGTCCCTGACACAGCCGGCATGACCGAGCGCCGGGCGCGTGAACTTTTGACGGCAAGCGGCTTTAGAATAGCGGTCGTAGATTCCGTGTTCAGTCCAAACGATACCGAGGGGCACGTCATAGGCACGCGCCCGTCGGGAGGAACGATGGCGCGGGCAGGGGACGGTATCCGGCTTCGGGTGGCCACGACCAGGCGGCCTGACGGAGTCCCGGAGCGCCCTGTCCAGGCGCAGACGCCTGCAAACGAACCTTCCAGCCAAGTCGTGGTGACGGTTCCCGGGCAAGGCAACGTTTTGATCGGCGTCGATCCGGCGCGTCCAACGTCTGAAGTACAAGCGGTCAACACCAACATCAGCGTTTTTGATCAGCAGAGCCGGCCCGTCTCTCCTCAGCCAGAACCTCAACAGCCCGTGCCTCCGCCGGCAGCGCAGGCGCCGCCGGCCGGAACCCAACAGGCAAACCTCGAGCCTGTCGGAGGGAAGATCGCCAAGATACGTTACCAGGTTCCTCCCCTGGCCCGTCCGCTTCAGCTTAAGATAGAGCTTGTGGACCCGACGGGAACCAAGGTGCTGTTGGACCGCGACGCCAGGAGCGGGGAATACGTGTCGCTGGACGCGCCGTACTCCAGAGAGTGCGTGGTAAGTATCTATCTGGGCGGTCAATTCGTCTGGCAGGACAGGTACATGTGATGACGCGTGATATCTTACTGGCTCCATCCATTCTGGGAGCCGATCCGTTGAGCGTCTCCGCCGCTGTGGACTCCATATTGGGGCATTTCGACTGGCTTCACGTGGACGTTATGGACGGGCATTTCGTCCGTAACCTGTCGTTTGGCCCGGCTACGGTGAAAGCGCTGCGGGAAAGATACCCGGACGTTTTTCTCGACGTGCATCTCATGCTGGACGAACTGGACGTACTCTTGCCGATTTTTGTGAGCTCCGGGGCTTCGCAGGTTACCATACACGCGGAGGTGGAGCCCCAATTGCTTCACCACCGCCTTTCGAGCATAAAGGAGAAGGGATTGAAAGCCGGAGTGGCTATTGCCCCGCTTACCCCTGTGGAGCACGTCCGCCTTGCGCTTCCTGTTGTGGACGTGGTGCTGCTGCTATCGGTCACGCCGGGGTTCGGAGGACAGAGCCTGATCGTTGATACCCTTGAAAAAGCAAGGGATCTGGTCCGTCTCCGAGCTGCGGAGGGTCATGATTACCTGATAGAAATTGACGGAGGCGTCAAACTGGACAACGCGGCGCAGGTTGCGGCTGCCGGATGCGACGTTCTCGTCATGGGCAGCGCGGTGTTCGGAAGTCCCGCCCCGGCCGATTACCTGAAAAAAACCAGAAATTGTTTAAAGGAGGTTCTTGTTTAATGCCCGCTAACGATAAGGATGAAGCCCTGAGGGAGCTTGGACGTATGGCCATGGAAAAGCGCGAAGACGCCGGGCTTTCGCTCAACGATATTTTTGAAAAGACAAGAGTGCGCGTGGAGTATCTTCGCGGTATAGAGCACGGGGCATACCAGGGATTCCCCGACCTCGTCTACACCAAGGGATTTGTGCGCACCTACCTGGGCGTAATCGGCGCGGAAGAACTCAAGGACGAATTCATGTCGTGGCTCAGCAAGGAAAACACCCCCCACCAAGAACGCAGAATTCCCACCCCCGCCGCCACTAACGTTCTGGGCAATACCACATATCCGACAAAGGGCTTCAAACCAGCCTCTCAATTCTGGCTGTTCGTGGTGCTGTTTCTGGTTCTGATCGGATCGGGTTGTTACGTCTGGTATTCGTTTGTGACCAACAACGGCTTCCCTCGCATTGACCCCTCTCTGCAAGCCGGAGCGGTGGTATCATCTGACGACAACCTGTCCGCCGACGTGCCGCCTTTATCGCAGGACAACGATTTCTTCTCCGTTCTCCCGCCGCCCGCGGTGTCGGAGGATGAGCCCGAACCGGAGCCGGCCGCGCCGTATCTCCACATCAAGGCCGACAGGACGGATGTGTGGGTTGAGGTTACAATCAACGACAGAGTGGTATTCTCCAGAACGATGACCCCCGGTACGGGGGCGTCGTGGGACCTTCCGGCCAGGGCAAGGGTGAGGTACGGACGGGCGAACGCGGCGACGGTCATACTGAACGGCAGAGAACTCGGACGGGACGCCAGCGCGAGAGGCACATTTTTTTATGAACCGGATGGAACGTATCGCCGCGTTCAAAATTAATGAATATATTCGTTTTAAGCATGGGCTGCGCCAAAAACAGCGTGGACAGCGAGCATTTGATAGGACGGCTCATAGCAGGCGGACATAAAATAGTTGACGACGCAAAAGACGCGCAGGTGGGTTTGATCAACACCTGCGCTTTTATTCAGGACGCCGTCAAGGAAAATGTGGACGCTGTTTTGGACCTGGAACTTTTGAAAGAACAGGGCAAGCTCGAAAAAATCATTGTGGCCGGCTGCATGGTCAACCGATATGAAGCCGAGCTGCGCGAAGAATTGCCGACAGTAGACTTATGGGCCAGGTCTGAAGAATGGGACAAAATAACGGATTTTCTCGCCCCCAGCCCATATTCTCCCCCCTCCTCCCCCGCCGGCCGCCGCGGGTTGCTGCCCGGCAACACCCCCTGGTCGCGTTACCTCAAGGTGAGCGAGGGGTGCGATACCCTTTGTTCATACTGCACGATACCGATGATACGCGGACGCCTCCGCAGCGTACCTGTCGAGCAGCTTGCCGCGGAAGCGAAAGAGCTTTGCGAAGGAGGCGCGCGGGAGCTGTGCCTGGTAGGACAGGACCTTACGGCTTACGGCAGGGACGTTTACGGCGAGCCGGCGCTTGATGTTCTGTTGAGGGCGCTTGACTCCGAGCTGCCGGATGAAACCTGGATAAGGCTCCTGTACCTTCACCCGGATCGAATCACCCGTAAATTTCTGGATTTCATTTCCGGCATGGATAAAATCCTCCCATATCTCGACATACCGATACAACACATTGACGAGACTGTTTTGGCCTCCATGAACCGCTCCCCCGACGCGGCGCGCATAAGGGACATTTTCACCTATTTGCGGGGGAAGAACCCGCTTTTCGCGCTGAGGACGACAATAATGGTCGGATTTCCCGGCGAGACGGAAGAACGCTTCAGGCGAATACTCGATTTTCTGGAGGAAACGGAACTCGACCGCGTGGGCGCGTTCGCGTACTCGGCGGAGGAAGGAACGAAAGCCGCGCTCCTGCCGAATCAGGTTCCTGACGAGGTAAAACAGGAACGGCTTAAACGTCTGATGGAATTGCAGTCCCGTATATCGAGTGAGCGGAACGCCCTTTTTGTGGGAAAGACCCTGCGGGTCCTCGTCGAGGAAATCGACCGGGATGACGACACAGCGTGGGGGCGCTCTTTCCGCGACGCGCCGGAGGTTGACGGCATGGTCTCCCTGAAGGGCGGGGGGACGCTGGCTCCCGGTTCGTGGGCGGACGCGACGGTGACGGACTTCGCCGAGCACGACCTTTTTGCCGTGTTGAAAAAATAATTGACAACAACCTCAAAAAATTACTTTCAGCTTAACCGAGATTTCCCCGTTCCCCAAAACTTTTGAAATGACATGTACCCTTTTTTTTGTAATTAGCGACATATTTTTGCCGCTGATGACGAAGGGCGGCGAAAGCGCAAATATTTGCTCCGCGTCGTTGAACCTCTGCTTGGCGCTGCCGGCTGTCATGTTGACTATTTCGCACAGAGCGTCGTCAATGTCGTCTTTGGTAACTTCGTCTTCAGAAACGCCTGTCATAAAGGAGTATAGAACCCGCATGGCGCGCTCCTCCGCCGAAATGAAAATTATTCCGTTATTCTTACCGTTAAGGCTCATTATGCCCACCATTTCGTCAAAATCCGCGCCGCCCTCCAGCGAGGAAATATCAAGCGACAAACCCGAAGTCGTGGAAATAACCTCCGCCAGCGCGCCGGCAAAAATAAAACCAAGCTGAGCCGAGGAAAAGCCGTTCATTAAAAATCACCTTCTCCGCCTATACATTCAATAATTTTCGCCTCCAATTGCTCAACGGTGAACGGTTTTGTCAGATAATTGGCGGCGCCGGCGCGGACAGCGGCGATAATGTTGCTTTTCTGCCCTTCCGTCGTAACCATCATCACAGGGATATTCTTATATTCGTCGCTGCCTTTTATCTCGACGAGCACATCATATCCGTTCATTTCAGGCATATTCCAGTCTAAGAGAATCAGGTCTATTTCTTTGTGGCTCTTTGAAAGCGTTTCAAGGGCTTCGATTCCGTCCCGCGCCTCTTCCGTTTCCATTTGCAGCACGTCGGCGGCCGCTTTGATCACTTTTCTTATTAACGAGGAATCGTCAACCACGAGCAGCTTCACTCTAGCTCTCCTCCTTGTTTTTTAGAGTAATACGTTAAGTTATCATAATGATTTGTGTCGAAGCCATCTTGAAATAAGTCGTACAGGGCGTAGTTTCCGGTAAACAAAACGCCGCCGTCCAGCAGGGAGTGGTACATCCTCGTTATTATATCTTTTTTCAGGGCGTCCGAAAAATATATCAAAACGTTTCTGCAAAAAATGACGTCGAACAGCCCAAACGCCTGATAGTCGTTTTGCAGGTTGAAGCGCTCAAACCTGACCGACGCGCGTATTTTCGGGTCTATATCCCATGCCGAGTTGTTTTCGGTGAAATATCTTGCCTTATACCGGTCGCTTAAGCCGCGCGTCATGTTTATCCTGTTGTACCTGCCTTTTTTTGCTATGTCCAGAACCCGGCTCGAAATATCCGTGGCAAGAAAATCAAAATCCGACAGGTTAATTCCGTTTACTCTGTTTTCAATTAAATAGTTATCGACGCACATGACGGTCGAATAAACTTCCTGCCCCGTTGAAACGGCGGCGCACCAAATTCTTATCCTCGCTTTTTTGCCTGAGGCCAGCTCATCCACAAACCCGGAGAGCAGGCGTTCCTCTAAAACCTTCCAGGGCGTTTTGTTGCGAAACCATTGCGTTTCATTTACCGTTATGGCGTTTATTATTTTTTGCGGCATCGAGGGGTCCGAATTTGAAATTACATAATCATAAAATTCACCAAAAGAATCAACTCCCGCGTCAGCCAGAAACTTTGAAAGCCTTGTCTCTATTAAATAGGATTTTTCAGGGGAAATGACAATGCCGCTGTTTTTAGAAATATAATTTTTGAAAAGCAAAAACTCGTCTTCGCTTATGGAGGCTTGAGATAATGTAAGGAGCATTTTATTTACCTCGTTAACCTTTCCATTTCGGCCGGAATTTTATCCAAGTCCAGAATCTTGTCCGCCAGGCCGCTTTCAAGCGCCGCGTACGGCATACTATAGACGACGCAGGTTTTTTTGCTTTGCGCCAGACAATAACAGTCCTGTTTTTCTTTCAGGGCGACAAGCCCCTTTTGGCCGTCGTTTCCCATTCCAGTCAAAATGACGGCTAAAACTCCCGATTCCGTGAACGATTCGGCGACCGATTCAAAAAGCGCGTCGGCGGCGGGACGGAGTCCGTTAACAGGCGGCGAGCCGTCCAACGTGATCTTGTTTTCCGCGTTCAACTTCATATGCGTCCCGCCGGGCGCTATATAAACCGTTCCCGCCGTAACGGTTTCCTTGTTTTCGGCAACCTTGACCTTCAGGCTGGACTTGTGGTTCAAATGGCGCGCCAGATGTTCCGTAAACTGCGGCGCTATGTGCTGAACGACAAGAATGGGCACGGAAAAATCCCCGCGCAGCCTGGTTAAGATACTTTTAAGCGCCGACGGGCCGCCCGTCGAAACCGCGATAAGGACAATTTTCGGCTTAAACGCGTTTTTTTCCGGTTCAGCTCCGGGTTGAAAGCCCTTTTTTCCGCGTTCCTCATACGCAACTTTGAAAACGTCCGACATCCTGCGCTTTACCAAGTCAAAATTTTCGTCGTAACTGTTATAGACAGGCTTGATCATGTAGTCAAACGCGCCTTTTGCCATCGCTTCGGCACAAAGTTTGCCGCTCACGGAGGAAGGCCGCGCCGTAACCAAAACCAGAGCCTTCGCGGCTTCCTGCATAAATGGCTCTAAAAGCTCAGCGCCCAGCCCGGAAACTTCAATGTCAATAACGACAATATCGTAACCGCGGCGTTTTAGGTTATCAAGCGCTTCGTATCCGTTATCGACACAGGTGACGGCGGCATTTTTATCCAGTTCCGCCGCGGCTCGCCCGAACATTTTTTTGTACACAGGCGAGCTATCGGCAATCAATAATCTCAGCCCGGCCATGGCTAGGTTATTTTGAACCTCGATATAAATTCCTCCATGTCGCTGGCGGTTTTGAGCAGTTCCCCGCTTGATAGCTTGGCGGCGTCGGCGCTGTGTTGAGCCGTGCCCGCCTCCTCGTTTATGAATTGGATATTTCTGGAAATATCTACGACTCCCGACGCCATTTCCTTCGTGGCGCGGTCTATTTCTCTTATGTTGTTGGAAGCGCGCTCCGAATTCATGGCTATTTCCTGTACTCCGATAACAAGCTCCGCCGTGGATTTGGCTATTTCGTCAGTGCCTCTCGTGGATTCGATGACCGCTTTCGTAACCGAAAGCGAATTTTCCGAGATCCTGTTTATTTCAGACGTTATTTCGCTCATTCTCCGCGCGGCGTCGGCGGAATCGTTCGCTATCTGGTCGCTGCGTTTGCCCTGCCGGGTTATTTCCTGCGTGAAAGAGTTCAGGAACCCGGTCATTTCGTTGATGATCGCCGTTATTTCCGATACCGCGCCGACCGCTTCAGGCACGTTATTTTGCATGTTTTCAATTTGGTCGGCAATTTCATTGGTGGCGTCGGCGGTTTGCCTCGCAAGCTCCTTGACTTCATTAGCAACCACCATAAAGCCCTTGCCCGCTTCGCCGGCCCCCGCCGCCTCAATCGCCGCGTTGAGCGCAAGCATGTTGGTCTGATCGGCGACGTCGCTTATTACGCCCACTATTTTGCCTATCTGCTTGCTTGCGGCCTCAAGCCGCTGAATGATCATGTTGGTGTTTTTCGCCTTTTCGTCCGCGTCGGACATCTTATTTCTTGTAACCGTGCAATTCTCGCTCACGACCAGAATGGATTTATTTATTTCGTCAACGCTCTGGGCGACGTTGTTAAAGGCGTTCGAGACAAGCGAGACCGAGTCGGACGCCCTTGAAATGCTGTTTTGAATGTTGTCGACAAGGGCGCTTGACTGCGCCGCCACCGTGCTTGTCTGCTCGGCTGCCGCCGCCACGACGCTTATGGTCGCGTTTATTTCCTCTATCGAAGAAGCGACCGCGCTTATATTTGAGCTTATCGTCGAAAGCGTGCTCGACGACTGGGTCATTCCCGCCGAAAATTCCTCCGTCGCCATGCTGGCGTAAGACGTCTGCTCTTTGAGACCTGTGCTGTTGGCAGCCATGCTCGACGATATCGACAACATATCCTGCGCCGACTCGCGTAATTTTATGACGATTTCCTTGACATACATGACGCTCCTGTCGTTGGTTTCAAGAAGCGCGTTGCACGCGCTGAAAAGCTCCCCTATTTCGGAGGTGTAGTCCGACGAAAGCCTCAAGGAAAAGTCGCCGTCGGCCGCCTTTTTCATAGTGGAGGAGAGCGCGGCGAGCGGTTTTAATATGGCGGGAGGAATCAGCACCGACAAAAGGCCGCCCGCCATGACGGCGACAACGACAAAAGCGACAACAAGGACGGCCAGAATTTTCCCGGTGGTAATGACTTCATTTGTTTTCTCGTTGACCAATTCGATGTACCGTCCCTCTATCTGAGTCAAAAGCGCAGTGACTTCGTGCGCTTTGGGAAGGATAACCCTTACAAGATACTTCTCCACCTCGTCCTCACTTTTGTCTTGCAATACGCCGGCTTCAAGGTGAATCAATTCGTGAGAGGCTTGAATATTCTTCAATAAGGAGAGAATTATTTCATCGGTTATCCCTTTCGTTTTCTCGTAGCTCAGCCACCTGCCAAACGTACAGGTTTGGGGGTCAAGCGCCCCCGTGAACGTTGAGCCCAGCAGAACCGATTCGGTCAGCTCCTGCCTCCATATGTAATGAGAGTTCAGCGCCTCCATAATTTCCTGGGATTCGATCTGCAATTTTTCCAGCCCTTTGGACTTTTGCGTAAGTATATGTATGGACATTATCCCGGTAGCGCCCAAAACAATCCCGATGGCGGACATAAGTAAAAAAGCTTCCAGCAGCTTTGTCCTGATTTTCATGTTCCTGAATTTATTCATCATATATCTCCCCTTCTTCAAACCGGTTTATTATCGAATCAACGTTTATAATTCTGTAAAGTATTCCCTCAACCTCGGCCATGCCTGAAACGCAAAGTTTTTCTTCATCCTCGGCCGCCCGGGGCAATGGGAGTATTTTATTTTCATCTATATCGATCAAGCCGCCCGGCTTATCTATAAGCAGGCCCATTTGATCGCCGCCGTCCGTAAGCGGCTTGAAAACAACGGCCTTGGCGGGTTTAACGACTTGCGCGTCCCTTTTCCGCCCAAGCAGCTCCGCAAGGCTCAAAACCGTAACGATTCTCCCCTTAATTCCGGCGATGCCGGCCACCGCCTCCGGCGCCGCCGGAATGGGGGTAAACGCCACGTTCCGCACGACCTTCTTCACAAGCGCCGCGTCAACGGCAAAAAGCTCGCCGTCCGCGAAGAAGCTCAATCCTCTCATGCCGCGTCACCTTTCTTTTTAAATCCGTTTTATCGCCTTTCTTTTTTGCTTGTCTTTTTCAACCTCCTCCGCTATGGCGGACGGATCTAAAAAGATAAGTATTTTTTCGTTAAAAACGCTCGTCCCGAAAATAAAATCGCTGTAAAGGCGGTCATGGTCAAGCTCAAAACCGCCGCTGACCTTGTCGAGCACCTTGCCGGCAAGAAGCCCGACAGGCGGCGCGCTTTTTTTAAGCGTCAGCACATAGAGTTTATTCCCGGTATAGCGGCGCTTATGAACCGGCGCGAAGTTTTCCGGCCTGACGACGCGGACGGTTTTTCCCGCAATGTTCACAAAACGGCCGTCGCCTATTCTCTGGATACGTTCGGGGCCGACAGCCTCTATCCTTGAAATTTCATCCATTTCAAGCGCGAAATACTCCGCCCCCGAGCACTTGAAAATTATAATCTGCTTTTCGTCTTTTTCGTCTTTTTGGGTAAGAGCGTTTTTTTCAACGCCTTCAATACCCATAAGACGCAATATGCCTTCGGCGTCCAGAATGGCGATCGCGCTGCCGTTGCCTAAAACCGTCACGCTTGAATAGCAGAGACATTTTCTTAAATATCCGGGAAGCGGTTTGACAAGCGTTTGCTCGGTTTTCACGGCGTCGTCTATCAAAAGCGCGAAATTTTTGTCCCTGGCCTTGAGCACAAGGCATTTTGCCACGTCGCGCCGGAGGATTTGCTCAAACGGCGACCCGTCCGGCGGCAGCTCGAGCCCTTTGGCCCTGGCGTCTATTTCTCTCATGGTCACAATGGGGATGACACGCCCGCCGAGGCTTAAGACAAGAGAATCGTTAAGCCTTTCAATCCGCGCCTTCGTCATGTTCAACGGCATACCGTGCCGAATCCGCACTATCCGTTCGACGTTTACTTCCGGCACGGAGTACCTAACGGAGTCTATCTCCACAATGAGGGTTCTTATGACCGAAAGCGTGAGCGGCATTTTCAAGCGTACGGTCGTCCCTTTGTCCTGTTCGGAGTCTACTTCTATTGAGCCGCCCAGTTTTTCTATGTTCGTTTTGACAATGTCCATTCCGACGCCGCGCCCCGAAAGCCTTGTTACCTGTTCGGCGGTGGTAATTCCCGGCTCGAACATCAGCGCGAAGATATCGCTTCTCGACATCGCCGAAAGCCTTTCCTCCGTCGCCGCCCCTAGTTCCAGGCTTTTGCGCTTGAGCGCCTCCGCGTCTATGCCCGCGCCGTCGTCCGTCACCTCTATAAATGCCAAGCCGTCCCGCATATATGCGTTAAGCGTAATTTTGCCCTTTTGAGGCTTGCCCAGCGTTACCCGGCGTTCGGCAGGCTCCAGACCGTGGCAGGCCGCGTTTTTGACAAGCTGGGTTATCGGGTCCGCCAGCGAGTCCAGCAAATATTTGTCAAGCATCACATCGCCGCCGAAAGTTTCCAATTCGATTTCTTTATTGAGCGCCTTCGCGGTATCGCGTATCATACGCGAAAATTTGTCGAAAATAACGCTGATCGGCTGCATTCTCGTAAGCATGACTTTTTCCTGAATCTCGCTTGTAAGCCTGGCCATATCGTGCAAAACCGGCGCAAGCCCGGCGATCGACCTCTTATGCCTGGACACGGCGGAAAAAAGCTGGTTTCGCGTTAAAATCATCTCGTTGGCTAAATCCAAAAGTCCGTTGATGACTGAAATGTCAAGACGGATTGAAAAGTTGTTTTCCCGCGCCGGCGCTTTTTTATAAACCCATTCGCTTTCCTCTCCGATTGCCGCCGGTTCGCTGCCGCAGCCTTCTTTCAAAAGGCGTATATGTTTTTTGTCTACCTCGATTGCTATTGAGAAAAGGTCAAACTCCAAAACGCTGGTCACAAGGAGCTCCAGCGTGGAAGTATCGCGTTTTGCCAGCGCGTCCGCTATTCTGAGGGTCAGGGCCTCGGTATCCAAATCCGTTATCGTTTCATCGGGGTTGCCGTCGACTATGGCCGCAACGATCGAGCCTATCGATAAAATATTGTCAATCATTCCCTTGGGGTTCTTATAGTACTTGCCAAGGCTTCTGTTAAATCCTATATTGACGTAATATATTTTATGACCGCGCCGCGCCGCGTTTTTAAGGGCTTTTTCCGTCTCGAAGCCGCCGCGGTCAAAAGGCGTATGTATTTCTTCTTTGGTATTTTCCTCGCGGCTCCCGGCATTTGAGTAGTTTTTAAGCGTTTTTACAAGTTTCCCAATGTCAACGGCCTCATCGCCGCCTATATTGTCAACCAAATCCCTCAGGCAGTCCACGCTTTGCAGCACAATATCCGAGATTTCGTCGTTAAGCGCCAAAGTTCCGTCTTTAATTTGTGAAAAAACGCTTTCAAGCTCATGCGCGACGGCGACAATTTTTTCAAGTGAAAAAAAACCGGCTGTCCCTTTAAGGCTGTGCGCGGAGCGAAAAGCGCCGTTCATCAGCTTAGGGTCGCCGTTAAGCGCCTCCACGTCCAAAAAGGCCGTCTCTATCTTTTCTATATGCGTTTTGGCTTCGGCTTCAAAATCATCAAGAAGCAGGCTCGTATCCAGTTTTATAATCAGCGCCTTCTTTCACGTATAGTACCTTATATTAACCTACAGACAGTCGTTGGAGCGTCGACAGTTTTTCGGACAAAAGGTTAAGTATCTGACGCCAAATTACCTCTCCGAAGGGGGAGCGTGATATAATCGGTTTTAACATTGATTTTAAGGGAATTTGCGATGAATAGAAATGCTTTTGACAAACTCGTGGCGTGGAAAAATGACCCGGATAAAAAACCCTTGATTTTGAAAGGAGCCAGGCAAGTTGGCAAGACTTGGCTAATGCACGAGTTTGGAAAAAAACAATATCAGGATTACGTCAGTTTTAACTTCGACGAGGAGGAAGAGTTTAAGTCGATATTTGAGCAAAATAAAAACCCGCACAGAGTTGTTGAATTGTTAGGTCTTTTAAGCGGGAGAAAAATCATCCCGGAAAAAACGCTCATCATCTTTGACGAAATCCAGGAGTGCCCCGCCGCGCTTAACGCCTTGAAGTATTTCAGGGAAAAAGCAAACGAGTATCACGTGGTTGCCGCAGGCAGCCTGCTTGGCACACTTCTGGCCAGTCCAAAATCCTTTCCTGTGGGGCAAGTTAATTTGCTTGAACTTTGTCCGCTGTATTTTGACGAGTTTCTATCCGCAACCGATCAGCCGCTGTATAAATATTTAATCCAAATTGAAAAAGATCAGCCGATCGAGAAGGTTTTCCACGTCCGCCTGCTTGAGGCATACGACCTTTACCTTCTGATAGGAGGACTTCCCGAATGTGTCGCGTCATGGGTGAAGTATAAAGACCCGCAAAGGATCGGTAAAATTCAAAAAGAATTAATCACCATATACGAAAACGATTTCGCGAAACACTCCGGCAAGGTCAACAGCGGTAAAATTTTGCTTGTATTTCGCAGCATTGTTACCCAGCTTGGGAAGGGTAACGAAAAATTTATCTACGGCTGCATTAAACCAGGCGCTAGGGCGAGGGAGTACGAAGAAGCTATTGAATGGCTGGTCTCAGCCGGGATGCTCAATCGCGTATACAACGTATCTAAGCCGGAACACCCGCTCAAAGCGTTTGACCAGCTCAATTACTTCAAACTCTTTTTGTTTGACACCGGGCTTTTAAAGCACATGGCGGGGATCGACAACAGCGCGATCCTTTTGAAAAGCGATTATCAATTTAAGGGAGCGCTTACGGAAAACTTTGTCCTTCAGCAGCTTCAGGGGTTTTCTGATGTGCAGCCTCGTTTTTACGCCGACGGACACATGGAGATTGATTTCCTGCTCCAAGATGGGACAAATATCATCCCCGTGGAGGTGAAAAGCGGGGAACAAAAAAACG
The DNA here is from genome assembly GCA_009778055.1 of Synergistaceae bacterium. Lineage (GTDB taxonomy): Bacteria > Synergistota > Synergistia > Synergistales > Aminobacteriaceae > WRKN01. The sequence goes on along the minus strand of WRKN01000031.1, from coordinate 2,026 downwards.
CGCCCAGCTTCAAATCATATATCAATAGAAGACAGCCGCAAACCGCAATTCGTTTTTCAAGGCGCGAATATGCCAGGGATGGCAGCATTACCAATTTGCCGCTTTACCTTGCGGGAATGACAAAAAAGCTGATTTAGGATATCCATTCACAAACAGTGTTCGGCAATCACGGCAAGCAATCTATCGTAAACCATAGGCTTTTCTATGCAATCGTCCATTCCGGCTTCGAGGCACAAGCCTATTTCGTCCTCTTTAACGCTCGCGGTCAACGCGATAATCGGGATTACGCGCGCGTTTTCGCAATGAAGGCTTCTAATGGCCCTGGTGGCATTTAACCCATCCATGCCGGACATTTGAACGTCCATCAAAATAAGGGAATATCGCTTTGGGTCTTCCGCAAATTTATCGATGGCTTCTTTCCCGTCGGCGGCAAATTCCAGCGTCAGCCCTTCGATTTCGGAAAGCATACCGGCGACAATTTCCCTGTTCAGTTCAAGGTCGTCGGTAACTAGAATTGTCTTATTGTTCAAAGCCGCCTCAGGAGCGGCGGAGCAAGAAAACAAGGAGCCTTCGGCGCTTGAAAGCCGCCTTTCACATTCGCTCGCGCAAGCGCGAAGCCTTATTCGGCTGATTAAAGCGCCGGCGTCGTCGTGCCTTCTGACGGAATAATCGGCGGCTCCCATCATGAACGCGGCGGTTTCGTCATCGTCGTTATCTTTTTCCGCTAAAAAAATGACAGGAATTTTTTTGTCTTTGACGAATTCCAAAATGCCGGAGAACACAGCAAACGCCTTCTCACGGCTTTCGCCGATATGGATAACGACAGCCGCCGTGTCATACATCTCCAGCGCGGCAAGCGCGGCGCCGCCGGCCGCGGCGATGCTTACGTCAAAAGGCTCCATAAGCTCCTTTTTTATTTCAGCTAAAACACGCGGCTCATCGCTTATGATAAGAATGTGCTTTTTTTCAAAGTGAACGCCGCTCATAGGCCGACCGCCTCCCAAACTATCCACAGTTGTATAGCATTTTACATAACCCACAGGCGGCGGTCATCAACAATTTCTCTGATAAAAGGTTAAGCATCCGACGCCAATCATATCATTATTTGTCGCTCCCATTCGGGGCGTGCTGGGCTTCGTCGTAAGGCTTTAGTATTACGCCTTCGGCATTTGCCATCTTGGCGATAGCTTCATAGATTTTACGCAACGTTCCAGCGTCGCCGGGTGTATTTAATACTATCTCTGCGAGCGCAATTAGCAAAACCTTTGTTTCATATGCCATTTTCGTTCACCTTCCAGTTAAGGGATTGTTTGTTGCTGTTATCAAGTCTAACATAGGGCATAGGACGCGCGGCGGTCATCAACTGGAGCGAACGGGACGCCCGGGTGTGCGTCCCCTACGGCCGCCGGTGTGCCGGGCATGGTTTGCCCGATACGCTTGAAGCCTTGCAAACACACAACATACGCCTCAGGCGTCCTATCAAAAAGCCTTTCGAGAGTTTTAACACAATTGGCAAAACAATGATGGTGACTGATGAAAGGCGACCAACCAACTATCAAAAAGTACACTTTTTGATAGCGAACTTAAGTTTTGAAAGAATAGCATACAAGTCAACCAACTTCAATACCCTTTCCAAAAAATTTCTCAAAAATAATTTTTGTAAAGGCAAAATCATCGTAGTTCGCCCACAGCCGTTTTTGGTAAATGAGCGGAAAATCGTGCGCAAAATATCGAAAATTTCAAGAATAAGCCTTAAAAATTTTCCCCAAACGCACCCGAGGGAAACTATCAAAAAGTGTACTTTTTGATAGTGAAGAAAGAAGCGGGAAAGGAGGGGGGCCGGGGTCGGATAAAGCGGAATCGGAATGTAGGGTTTGTTTCTACGCGCTGTGTAGCTTTATGGATGATTGCCCGTCGGTTTGGGGTAATCCGGCCTTGAGACAGGGAGGTAGGGTTATGTTTAAGAATCGTAAAGGTTTTACCCTAGTTGAGTTATTGATAGTCATCGTCATCATCGGGATTCTCG
>WRKN01000030.1 GCA_009778055.1 Synergistaceae bacterium | reverse complement strand
CCCACAAACCATTCACCATCATCATTAACAAACATGAACCCTTTATCCTCAGTATACTTAAGCGGGTTGTCCGAGTATTCCGCCAACGCCTTCAGGCCGTCTTCCCCATCTATATCCATCGAAGCAGGATCACCGCCCACGGCGTCAGCGTAGTACTGCAGAGCCGCGCTTTTCATACTGCGCAGGTCACTAATAATGGTGGAAGCCTCCGCCGAGTCCGTCGCGGAGCCGCTGGAAAGGAGCATCGCCGCCGCGAGGATCCCGATAATAACGATGACTATCAATAACTCAACCAACGTAAAACCTTTACGAATCTTAATCATAACTTTCTCCTCCCTGTCTTAAGGCCGGATTACCCCAAGCTGACGGGCAATCATCCATAAAGCTACACAGCGCGTAGAAACAAACTCTACATTCCGAATTTTGCGCATGTTTTTCCGCTCTTTTACAAAAAACGGCTGTAGGCGAACTACGATGATTTCGCCTTTACAAAAACTATTTTTGAGAAATTTTTGGGAAAGGGTATTGAAGTTGATTGACTTGTATGCTATTCTTTCAAAACTTAGTTCGCTATCAAAAAGTGTACTTTTTGATAGTTGATTGGTCGCCTTTCATCAGTCGCCATCATCGTTTTGCCAATTGTGTTAAAACTCTCGAAAAGCTTTTTGATAGGACGCGCGAAGCGGATACCGCACGTTTTGGCGGTGTTGCAGTCCAGGTTTGCCGCTGAAAATACGCTGAATTTCATGTTTCGCGCCAGGTCAAGATGTGGGATAATTGACGTACCAGGAAGTTATTCCTCAGGAGGCGCGTACAAATGAAGAGCGAGAATGGTTTCAAAGCTCAAGATTGACGAATACTATATGAGACGCGCGCTGTCCCTCGCTTGGAGAGGTACGGACGCGGCGAGTCCCAACCCGAGGGTGGGGTGTGTTTTGGTGAGGGAGGACAGCGTCGTGGGGGAAGGGTATCACACCGCGCACGGCGCGCCTCATGCCGAAGTCGAGGCATTGGACGACGCCGCCAGGCGCGGCGAGGACGTCCGGGGGGCTACCGCGTACGTCACGCTGGAGCCGTGTTCCCACTTCGGCAAAACGCCGCCATGCGCCGGGCGTCTGGTGAAGGAGGGCATAGCCCGCGTGGTTGCCGGCTCGGAAGACCCCAACCCAAAGGTGAGGGGCGGAGGTTTCGGAATTCTGAGGGAGGCGGGGGCCGAGGTTGTCGTGTCGTGCCTTGAGAAAGAATGTAAGTGGCTGAACCGCGGTTTTTTCAGGCGTCATACCTTGAACCGCCCTTGGGTTACCCTGAAAGCCGCGGCAAGTTTGGACGGAAGGATGGCGCTGAGTTCCGAGGCGCAAGCGTCCGCTGTTCCAGGGCAGTCCTCCGCTTTGAGGGGCATAACCGGAGAATGGGCGCAGAACCTGACGCACCTCATGCGCGCCGAGCATGACGGAATCCTCGTCGGGGTGGGGACGGCGTTAGCCGACGACCCGGAACTTACGACGCGGCGCGCTTGCGGTAAATCGCCTTTACGCATAATATTGGATACCAGGCTTTCGCTGCCTCCTTCCGCCCGCGTCCTGAGAGGCGGATGTCTTGTTTTGGCGTGCGGCGGCGACGCCGGCAGAAAAAAAGCGTTGGAGGATGCCGGCGCGGAGGTTTGTATTCTGCCTCCCGGCAAAAACGGGCGGGTTGACCTTCACGCCGCGCTGACGGTCATAGCGGAGCGTGGCGTTTGTTCGCTCATGGCGGAGGGCGGGCCTGAGGTTCTTTCGGCGTTAATGGAAGCCGGGCTGTGTGATTCGCTTGCCCTTTTTACCGCGCCGTCGGTCATGGGCGAAGGCCCGGGGCTGGGAAGCGGGCTTAACTTCGATTTCATGGGGGGCGTTGTGAAGCTGAGGGACGTACGCTCGCGCCGGGTGGGCGGCGATATGCTTGTGGAGGGGATTTTCCGATGTTCACCGGCCTTGTAGAGGCGGTCGGGACTGTGCGCGATTTCAGTAAAACAGAGAGCGTTTTCCGCCTCTCCGTAGAATGTCCGGCAATTGCCCCGGAGCTTAAGTTCGGCCAGTCCGTGGCGGTCTGCGGCGCGTGCCTGACGGTCGTCAGCGCCGGGGGCGGCGTGTTTGCCGTGGAGATGATGCCGGAGACGTACGCCAGGACGCGCTTCTCAGGGCTGACCAGAGGGAGCCGGGTAAACCTCGAGCGCGCCATGAGGCTGGACGGCCGCCTGGAGGGTCATCTTGTGCTTGGGCACGTGGACGGGACGGCCGCGCTGGAAAAACTTAAAGGCCCGCCCGACACCAAAACGGCGTGGTTTCGCGCGCCGGAGAGTTTGACGCGTCATATCGTCGGCAAGGGTTCAATAGCGGTGGACGGGGTCAGCCTGACGGTGATAGACGCCGAAAAAGACTCTTTTTCGGTGGGGCTGATACCGGTTACTTTGGAAAACAGCACGCTGGGGCTGCTGAAACCCGGAGACGCGGTAAACATAGAGACGGATATAGTAGGAAAGTACGTGGAACGTTTGCTAAAGAGGGGAGTCCCCGACAGGGGAGCTGCCTCCGCCGCGTTAACGCTTGAGGGGTTGTGTGAGCTTGGTTATGGGTAATGAAAAAAATAAAAAAAATGAAAAAAATATAAAAAATGAAAAAGCGGGAAACACGGCATTTTCCGCCATAGAAGATGCCATAGAGGACATAGCCCGCGGGCGGATGGTCGTGGTCGTGGATGACGAGTCGCGGGAAAACGAAGGCGACCTTGTCATGGCCGCCGCGCACGCCACGGCGGAGGCGGTAAATTTCATGGCCCGCCATGCGCGCGGACTGATCTGCGCGCCGATTACCGAGGAGGCGGCAAAGCGCCTGGATTTGTCCCCGATGACTTCAAAGGGCACGGATCGTCACGGGACGGCTTTCCTTGTCTCCGTGGACGCCATAAAAGGCATAACGACCGGCATTTCGGCGGAAGAACGCGCCGCGACAGCGCGGCTTCTCGCGTCCGCGGACGCGAAGGCGGACGACTTTTACCGTCCGGGGCACATGTTCCCGCTGGCGGCCAGAAGCGGCGGGGTGCTGAAACGCGCGGGACACACCGAGGCCGCGGTGGACTTGGCGCGTTTGGCCGGTCTGCCCCCGGCCGGCGTGATATGCGAGATTATGAAAGAGGACGGTTCCATGGCCCGCCTGCCGGATCTCGTGACCTTCGCGGCGCGGCACGAATTCAGGCTGATAACCGTGAAGGATCTTATAGCCTGGCGCGGTATCCGCGAGAAATTGGTCGAAATGATAGTTGACGTGAACCTGCCCACTGACTTCGGCCATTTCAGGGCCTACGCCTATCGTAGCAAACTTGATGACGACGGCCGTACGCATATAGCGCTGGTCAAAGGCGACCTCGCCTCCGCCGGCGACGTACTCGTCCGCGTACACAGCGAGTGCCTGACGGGAGACGTTTTCGGCTCGATGCGATGCGACTGCGGAAGCCAGCTTCACGCCGCCATGTCGATGATTGAAAGCGAGGGCGCGGGAGTGCTGCTCTACATGCGTCAGGAGGGGCGCGGCATAGGCATTGCCGACAAGCTGAGGGCTTATAAGCTGCAGGAAGAGGGCATGGACACGGTGGACGCCAACCTGGCCCTGGGCTACGCGCCCGACCTGCGCGACTACGGAACCGGGGCTCAGATACTGTCGGATCTGGGGCTGAAAAAAATACGTCTTCTAACCAACAATCCGCAGAAAATCATCGGGCTGGAGGGGCACGGCATAGAGATAACGGGCAGGGTTCCCCTGGTGATCGAGCCAAACGAGTTCAACAAGGGTTATATGGACACTAAAGAAAGTAGAATGGGGCATTTGATGTAATTCTAATACGGAACAAGCGAGGGGATGGCACATGCGTGTTGTGGAAGGTAAACTTATAGGAACCGGGCTTTCGGTCGCCATTGTGGTGTCCAGGTTCAACGAGCTGATATCGGGCAAGCTCCTTGAGGGAGCGAAGGACGCGCTTTTTCGTCACGACGTTTCGCATAACGCGGTGGATGTTTACTGGACGCCGGGGGCGTGGGAGCTGCCGCTTACGGCGAAAGAACTGGCCCTTTCCGGTAAGTATGACGCGATAATTGCCGTTGGGGCCGTCATTCGCGGGGACACTCCGCACTTCGACTACGTGGCGGCGGAGATGTCCAAAGGGCTGGCCCACGTGGGGATGGAGCACAGGGTTCCGGTGGTATTCGGCGTCCTCACGTGCGACACCCTGGAGCAGGCCCTCCTCCGCGCCGGCAGCAAAGCCGGGAACAAGGGAGCGGACTGTGCCTGCGCCGCCATAGAGATGGCTAATCTGTTAAAAAACATTCGCGTTTAGGCGAACTCACTTTATTTTTATGGGCGTTTCCTACAGTCTCACAATGATTCTCGGCTGCGTGGGCGCGGCGTTTTTCGCCGTGCTGGCGCAGTTCGGGGCAAAGAGTTTTTTCGACTCCCGTCAATACGGTTATCTGCGTGACCTTCTTCTGACGGCCGTATGGATGTTGCTGGGCATCTGGTTCGGCCCGCCGCAGGCCCGTTTTGTGGTGGGGGCGGCTTTTATCGCGGGGATAGTGGGCTTGGCGGAAGACTTCTGGCCGGAAAAGCCGATTCGGGCCGGGTATCTGCTGACAGGCGTTTTATGCGCGTTCTTCGGCCCAACCATAGGCTTCATCCGTTTCATGGACGAGGGGTACATTTACCTGCCGTATTGGACTTCAATAATAGTGACCTCCTTCTGGTTCGCCATTTTTCCTGTCATCCTTCAGCAACTGGATCACATAGCGGGACTCGTCGGCCATATGTTAGCCGTGACTTTTTCCCTGATGCTCATATCCGTGGGGCTTGCCGCGAGCGCTTTGGAAGACGCGTTTTTCCTCTCTTTTTCAGGGTTGGTTCTGCTTGGCGCGTTCTGGAGCCGTTTCAGTAACTTCTATCGAAGGGCGGGCAAGTCCATGGCCGCCATGTGGGGAGTTCTGGTGGCAGGGACGGCCATCATGGGGGGCAGCAAGGGAATAGTTTTCAGCTCCATGCTCTACCTGTCGTTCGGGCTTTTTGCCATACCGTTTGCCTCGGCCTCCCTGTACCTGGCAAGCCTCGTTTTGTCGGAATCCGTGTACGATACCGAGCATTTTTACCGTAAGCTGCTACGGCACGGACTCGACCATCCGTCGTCCGTGCGTATGATAGCCGGCCTTTGCGCGCTGCTGGGAACCCTTACCGCTTTTTTGCAGGCCCCGGCAGGTTATGTAACCTGGGTATGGGGCGCCGTCGCGGGAATTGTTCTCCTCGTCATCGTCCTCCCGCTTTTATCCAGCCTGGGAGGCGGCCCGATTACGTACTCAAAACCGTGTCTGTGGGGGGTGGATATCGACAACGTGTCTATTAACTACGCGCTTGCCAGGGGAAGGGGAATGTTGCTGTCGCCTGATGGAATCAAGCTGGTGTCTACCGTAAACGCCCTCGCTATGGAAGAAGCCGTGCGGGATGCCGGATACCACCGTATTTTGAGGCAATCCGCAATGGTTCTGTCGGACGGGGCCGGCCTTTTGTGGGGGCTTCGCTTTCTTGGAATGCCGATACAGGAGCGCGTGACGGGCATAGACTTCGCGGAACAGATGTGCCGGATGGCCGCCGCGGAGGGATGGCCGGTATATTTTCTGGGGTCGAGGGGTAAAACGGCTCTGGCCTGCGCCAAGGTCATGGAGGCGCGTTATCCCGGGCTTGTGGTCGCCGGCGCGCGCGACGGTTTTTTCGACGCGGAAGACCCCGCTGTGGCTGACGCTGTGGCGAAATCAGGGGCCAGGATACTTTTTGTGGCGATGGGGATACCGCGCCAGGAAAAGTGGGTTGCGCGTCATGCGGATCGCTTGGGCAGCGTGCTGGCGGTAGGTGTCGGAGGGGCTTTCGACGTGCTGTCGGGAAACCTGAAGCGAGCGCCTGTCCTCATGCAAAAAATGGGGATGGAGTGGCTTTTCAGGCTGTACCAGGAGCCTTTCCGATGGAAAAAAGACCTAGGGCTGGTTGTTTTTGTACTGCGCATACTGGCTACCCGTGTCGGCATGTACAAGTGGAAATAAGATTAAAATAATACTTTCCCTCAAATTTCCCTCTTGACTGTAAACCTACTTTATAGTTTAAGCTCCTTTTCAAGAAAACGGCCAAATAGGTCTATGTATACGGAGGAGGGGATTACATGACACCGCAAATTGAGTACGGTTACGCGCGTAAAAGCAGCAGGGACAAAGAAGCGACTATTCAACTGACGGCATTGAAAGAGGCCGGGATTCCGCCTGGAAACATTTTCGTGGACCGTCCCGCCGAAAGGGAAAAATTCAAGCAGTTGGCGGACCGCATTCAGCCTGGCGACGTATTGGTGCTCAAAAGCCTATGTCAGCTCGGGTACAATTACCAGGAAATTTTGAACGAGTGGACGACCTTCACCGGCCCGCTGGGCGCCCATATAAAGGTGCTGGACGCGGATCTTCTGGACACGAGCGTCGAAAGGGAAGACATCAGCGGCTCGTTCGTTTCGGATATTTTCGTGCAGATAATATCCTTCGCGGCGCAGCAGGAACGAGCCCTCATCAAGCGGAGGCAGGCGGAGGGCATAGCGTATGCCAAAGCGCAGGGCAGGCACATGGGCAGGCCGCGCATACCCAAGCCGCCAAAGTTCAACGAACTGTACGACAGATGGCGCACCGGAATAATTTCCGCCGAAGAGGCCATGTCGCAGATGAACCTCAAAAGAAGCACCTTCGAGCGTTTTGTGAAGGAAAGGAAGGAAGAGCTGAAGAGAGCGGCTGAAGAAAGAGAAAAAGCTTTGTGATATCGTGATACGCTAAAAAGGGGCCGAAACAACAGGCCCCTTTTTTTCTTACTTCGCTTGTTCTATTCTATTCCCCTAAAGTAATGCCGTTTTTCTCGATGTATTCGTCCAAGTTGGTCTTAATGTTGGCCACAACGCCGCCATAGATAACCTGGACGCCGGATTCGGTCTTAACGAATCCCCGCGATCCCGTCGCTTTCAGTATACCCTCGTCAACGATCGAAGAATCCTTGACTCCCACGCGCAGCCTTGTGGCGCAGCTATCCAGGGAGACAACGTTGGACACTCCGCCCAGGCCCTCCAGGATCATTTCGCTCTTCTCGTCCTCCGACGAAACTTTTCCCGCGCCCTCGCCCGCAGCAGGCTTGCCGCCGGCTTCTTTCTTCTCCTGCTGTCTCTTCAGGTATTCCGCTTTGGTGATCAGTTGTACTCCTTCTTCGTCTTCGCGTCCCGGAGTTTTTACGTTAAATTGCGTAATGTACCAGTCGAACACGAAATACGCGAACGCGGCGCACGCTATGCCCACCGGAACTATACGCACCCAGTGGGTCATTTCATTGCCCGGAATTATGCCCAGAAGGACGAAGTCAATCGCGCCGCCCGAAAATGAAAATCCGACGCCGAAGTTCAGGATATTGGCCAGGAAAGACGTAATACCGAACATAACGCAGATGACGCCGAAATACAGGAAAGGCGCTGCGAAAAGGAACGAAAACTCCAGAGGCTCCGTGATGCCGGTCAAAAAGCTGGTGAAGGCCGCGCCTACCAAAAGCCCTTTCACCGCGCCCTTTTTCTCAGGCTTTGCGTGCTTGTACATTACGTAAGCCAAAACCGGGTACGTGAACACCATCATCGGGAAGAAGCCCGAGAAATACGACCCAGGGTTCAAGCCGGTAACATTCCCCGCCGCGTCGAGAACAGGGCTGAAAACGGGAACACCGGCACTCAGCCGCTCGAACAGGATGTTCTGAGCGCCGTACACAGCATGTCCCGCCACATCGGCAGCCCCGCCGAGCGCGGTCTGCCAGAACGGCAGATAAAACACGTGGTGCAGCCCCAGGGGAATGAGCGCGCGGTAGATATATGCGTAAACGAACGGCCCAAAAGCTCCCAGCCCGGCGATACCCTGGCCCAAACCGGCGATAAAGGCCGCAAAATACGGCCAGATGTACGAGAACACGAACCCCAGCACTATACCGCCCACGGCCGAGATAATCGGAACGAATCTGGTTCCGGAAAAGAAGGAAAGAGCCTCCGGGAAGTTGACTTTATAGAACTTGTTGTGCAGCCAGCTTACAATTGAACCGATGGCGATACCGCCAAACACTGACAGGTTCATCGTGTTTGAAAAACCCAGGTGATCTGAGATGAGGCCCTTTCCATAAGTGTTCTCAAACGCTGCTTTTGCCGCCTCAACAGCGTCGCCCCCCCCAAGGCCGTAGAACTGGTGCAGTATGGCGGTCATGGAAGCGTACATAGCCAGATATCCGACGACTGCCGAAAACGCCGCTATTTCTTTCTGCGCCTTCGCAAACGCCATCGCCACCGCGATAGCAAACAGAATGGATAAATTCTGGAAAACTATTACGCCGCAGTCCGACATTATCGCGAAGAACTTCCAAACCGCCGAGCCTTCGCCGGGAAGGGCAGTCGCTACCTCCACGATGCGGGGATACGCGGCCCCCAATCCGAGCATGAGGCCCGCTATCGGCAAAAGCGCAATGGGCAGCATAAAAGACCTTCCCATTGTTTGCAGCGTAGTAAACACGGAACTGCCTGACTTAGACTCCGCCATACTAAAAACACCTCTCTCTTAAAATTTTAGTGATTTTGCCAATTTTCAGGGTGGCAACCTGTTAATATATTAGTGGGAAATGTATTTATGTCAACTAAAAATCGCAGGCTGAAAATTTTGTGCGTTTTTTTCATCTCATGGAGGGGGCGGCGTGAAAAAATCCAAGGCGGTAACGGCATTGACCGACAGAAGTATCAAGGAAAAACTGGTGCTGTGTTTTTCCCTGATAGTTTTCCTGAACATATGTTTCGGACTGTACGAAATACGCTCCCTGTCCATGATAAACCAGCGCGCCAGGTCCGCCAGCCTCTGGACTGAAAGCATAGTGGAGCTGAACGACATAGAAACAAAAATGTCGGCGGCCAGGAGGTACGACCTCAACTACATCATGGCGTACGATTCCGGACTCAGGCAAATATTTTTTGAAAGAAGGCGGCAATACCTGCGGGATATCGAAGACGGCCTCAAACGGTATCGGGACGAAACCCGCGTCATATACAACTACAGGGGGAACAGGCGGGAGGAGATAGATAAGGCCGCCGCCGTCGTCGCTCAGTGGGAGCGCTACGTCTCGATGTCCGATAAAGTCATAGGCACTGTGAACGCAGGGCGCGGCGAGGACGCGGTTTTGTTCGCGCTGAACGAGTCTATGCGCGTATATGAGGATCTTGTGAGCCTGATGGGAGACCTCATAGCCTTAAGCAAAAAAGGGAGCGAGACAGAAGCGCTGGAAAGCGCGAAGACATACAGCTACACAAGGAAAGTCATCGTGGCCGCGCTCATCGTCATCAACTGTTTTTCCGTCGCCGTTACCATTCTCATGACAAAAAACGTAAAAAGGTCGGTGGACGAACTGCTCAGGGTAACCCGCGCGGTCGAGAAGGGCGACCTGGACGTCGAGGCGGAAATTTTTTCAAACGACGAGCTGGGTATCCTGGCGCGTCAGCAGAACCTTACCATATCAAAAATCAAATCGCTGATATCCGAAATCAAAACGCAGGAAAAAAGGGCGGAACAAGCCAGTCACGCGAAAAGCCAATTTCTGGCGTCCATGAGCCATGAAATACGCACCCCCATGAACGCGATACTGGGCATGAGCGACCTGATGCGCACGGATAACCTCGACGGCGTACAGCAGGATTATTTTTCCAACATCAGGAAGATGGGAAAGGCTCTGCTTCAGATCATCAACGACATACTGGACATTTCAAAAATTGAGGCCGGAAAACTGGACCTCATTCCGGCGCATTTCAATTTTTTCGCGCTTTTTGACGACCTCTGCTCGATCAACCACTATCTGGCCGCGGGAAAAAGCCTGTGTTTTGAAACCATTCGTGACGACGACGTACCGGAGGCGCTTTTCGGAGACGAAAACCGCGTCCGCCAGGTGCTTACAAACATCATCGGCAACGCGATAAAGTACACCGACGCCGGTCACGTAAACTTTCGCGTAAAACGGGCAAAAGCCGGCGGGGAGGGCGGAATACTTTTTGTTGTGTCCGACACGGGCCGGGGTATAAAAGAAGAAGACATCCCCAAGCTGTTCGATGTGTTCGAGCAGTTAGAGCAGCAAAAAAACCGCTCTATAATGGGAACCGGGCTGGGGCTTTCCATTACCAGAAAACTCGTGGATATGATGCGCGGCGAAATAACCGTTAAAAGCGAGTACGGGAAAGGCTCGGAGTTCTCGGTTTTCCTGCCGCTGCCGGAGGGCGACCTGTCCGGGATAAAGCGGGAGAACTTCCCGGTGGTCATGGCCGATGACGGCGTCCAGGCGCTCGTCGTTGACGACAACGGCATCAACCTCACCGTGGCGAAGGGTTTTTTGGCGCTGCACAACATTGACGCCGACGTGGCGGCCAGCGGGATGGAAGCGTTGGAGATGGCCGGGGTCAAGAACTACGACCTGGTTTTTATGGACCATATGATGCCCGGCATGAACGGAATCGAGGCCGCCGGCCGCATGAGGGCCATGGGCGGCTGGTACGAAACCTCGCCTATCGTGGCGCTGAGCGCCAACGCCATTTCCAGCGCGGTCGGCATGTATTTCGAGGCAGGCATGAACGACTTCCTGGCCAAGCCTATAGAGGCCGAAAAACTGAACGCCGTGCTCGCGAAATGGCTGCCGCCGGAAAAAATCAAAACTGCGCCGCTTACGGACGTCCCCGAGCCGCGCGAACATGATAAACTGCTGGAAGCTCTGGCGCTGCTGCCCGGACTGAACGTAGAGAAGGGACTGCAATACTCGGCGGGCAGAAGAGACGCGTATGCCAGGATCCTTCGGCGGACGTGCGAGGAAATTCCCGGCTGCGTGAAAGATGTCAGGTCTTTTATGGCGTCGGGTGACTGGGGAGAGTACGCGATAAGGGTTCACGCGCTGAAGTCCGTGTTTGCAAGCATAGGAGCCTCAGATATATCCAAGATGGCTTACGAGCTTGAAACGGCGTCCAAGTCGGGCGATTACGACGCCTGCCTTGCTGGAACCGATCCGGCCTGCGACTCAATGCTGGCGCTGCGCGAGGATATTTTGCGGGTTTTGCGAGTTGTGCCAACCGAAGCAAGCGAAAAGCCGGTTGAAAAGACGCTGGTTACCGCGGATTTCCTGAAACAAAAGCTTGATGAACTGAAACATCTCTGCCTGGAAGGCAGGGTGAACGAGGCCGTCGCCGTCGCCGATGAACTGAAACAAGTTTCGGCGGAAGGCGCGGACTGCTCGCGGCAGGTGGAAGAAATTGCCCGTACGCTTGAGTCCTACGACTACGAAGCGGCGGTGAATTTAATAGATGAGTTTATGTCCGGTTCGGAAAAATTTCAGGAAGGGGGATTACTTTGTCTGCTTTAGCGACATTCGACGCGCATTGCGTTACGAAGGAGGACAACGTGGCCATTGTCATACGGGACGTGGCCGCCGGAGAGACGGTAGCCGTTCATCAGGGCTCGGAGAATTTGAAAATCACAGCGGCAACGGCTGTGCCCGCGGGGCATAAAATCGCGCTTCACAGCTTCAAACAGGGCGACCGCGTCCTGAAATACGGCGAGGTTATAGGCGTAGCCTCAAACGACATTCCAGCGGGAACCCACGTCCATGACCACAATCTGGAGGGCCTGCGCGGCAGAGGTGATAAGTTATGAGCTTTATGGGATACGTGAGAGCGGACGGAAGGGTGGGTGTCCGGAACCATCTTCTGGTTATGCCCTAGGTGGTCTGCGCCAACGACGCGGCGGCAAGGATTGCGGCGCAGCTCAACGGCGCCGTGTATGTTACGCACCAGCATGGCTGCGGTCAGCTCCCCGCCGACGCCGCTCAGACCCGGCGCACGCTTGCCGGCTTCGGCTCGAATCCCAACGTTGCGGCCTGCATAGTGGTAGGGCTGGGGTGTGAGACCGTCGCGGCGGCGGACGTCGCCGGGGACATCTCCAAAACCGGCGTCCCCGTCGTTTCTATTGTCATTCAGGAAGAGGGAGGGACTCTCAATGCAATCAACAAGGGAGTGAAGATTGGCCGCGGAATGTTGGCCGATATTTCAATGCTGAAAAGGGAGCCCTGCCCTCTTTCCGCCCTGATTCTGGGGCTGGAATGCGGAGGGTCGGACGCCTGGTCAGGTCTCTCGGCAAACCCCGTCGTTGGTAACGCCAGCGATCGCCTGATCCGTGAAGGGGGAACCTCGATATTATCCGAAACTCAGGAAATCATCGGCGCGGAACACATACTTGCCAAAAGAGCGATAAGCCGGGAGGTGGGCGATCGTCTGGTGGAAATGGCCAAACGCGCGGAAATGGGGGCCCTGAACGGCGGCGTGGACATTCGTTTGGCAAATCCCGCGCCGGGAAACAAAGCGGGAGGCATCTCCACCCTGGAGGAAAAATCCCTCGGCTGTATCAGCAAAGCAGGAATAGAGGCCCCGCTTCAGGAGGTATTGGAGTACGCGGAGGTCCCGACTAAACGCGGGCTCGTCTTCATGGACACGCCGGGACATGACATCGAATCCATCACCGGGATGGTGGCGGGCGGCGCTCAGGTGATTTTTTTCACGACGGGGAGGGGAACCTGCGTGGGATGTCCCGTCGCCCCGGTAATAAAAATCTGCTCCAACAGCCCCACGTTCGAGAAGATGATCGACAACATGGACGTGGACGCAGGCGGTATAATCACCGGGGAAAAAACTATCGCGCAGGTGGGGGAAATGCTTTTCAGAGAAATGCTGGAGGTATGCGGCGGAAAGAGCACGAAAAGTGAGGATCTCGGCTACGGCAGCTTCGCTGTCAACCGCATAGGCCCCACGCAGTAGGAGAATACGCCGGCTATACCCTTATCCTGCTTCCCGCGGTTGTTTTCTCGATTTGAACCTGTTTGTCAATCCGTTCGCGCAGTTCGGCGACGTGGGAGATAACGCCGATCATTCTATCCGTCCCGGCCATCTCCGAAAGCGTCCTGACGGCAAGTTCCAGCACGTCCGCGTCGAGCGTGCCAAAGCCTTCGTCTATGAACATAGCGTCAAGGCGGACGCCGCCCGCGCTCTGCTGGACAATGTCGGACAATCCAAGCGCAAGCGAGAGCGACGCCATAAACGACTCGCCGCCCGACAAACTGTTGGCGGAACGCGCTTTGCCTGTATAAGCGTCCAGGACTTCGAGTTCCAGCCCCGAACGCCTGCGCCCGTCGTCGCTGCCGGTTTTTCGCAGCAGCATGTAACGGTTTTGACTCATAAGTTTCAACCGCAAATTAGCGGCGCGGAGAATCCGCTCGAAATAAGCCGTCTGCGCGTAGGTTTCAAAGTCGAGTTTTCCGTTTGCCGTGTCCGCCAACTGCTTGACGGCGGCGTATGTTTTTTCTGCTTTTTCAAAGTCGGAAGCGGCGCGGCGGAGTTCTTTGAGCGCGCTCTCCGTTTTGCTCAACCGGCTGTTGATTTCATCGCGCTTCCCGCTCAGGGCTTTTGATTCGGAATTTACGGTTTCTGTTTCGGTTCGCAGCTTCTCTAAGTCGGGTTTCTCTTTGCCGGCTGTTTCGCTTTCCAGACGGGCAACGTCGCGGACAAGCTGCTGGCCGTTTCTTTCATATTCCGATACCTGCCTGTTCAGCCCGGCAAGTTCGTTTTCGGTTACAAGCGCGGCCTGATACACGGCTTCACCGTCGAAGCCGTGTTCGCGCAAGGCGGCTTCGTATGCCGATTGAGCCTCGACGCGAAGTTTTAATAACTGCTGTTCGTTCGCGGCTCGTTCATTTACAAGCGTTTGGGCGGACACCGCCGCCGATTCGGCGTTGGTTTTGCGTTTAGCCGCGGAGTTCCAACTCAGGGAGAGTTCGTCAAGATTTTTCTTGTCCGCGTCCTTGCGGATGGTTAACTTATTCACCGCGTTTTGCGTCAGCTCAAGCAAATCGGCAAGCCCCGTTTCCGAACCTTTCCACTCAACGCCGGGAATAAAATCGGATAAATCGCTTATAAACCGCTTTGTCAGCGTTTCGATTTCCGCTTTCAGCGTGGCGCACTCCGAAGATTTAGCCTCGCGCTTTGACCTCGCTTTATCTTTTGCTTCCCCCGCTTTTTTCAGTTTCGTTTCGGTAACGTTTTCATCAGACAATTCAGCGGGCGCGGGATGGTCGGTTGAGCCGCAAACCGGACACGGTTCCCCATCTGTCAAACTACCGGCAATAATGCCCGCTTGACCGCGAAGAAACGCTTCCTCCAACGCCCGATATTTTTCGCCGGCGTCATTACAGCCCTCATTGAGGGTTTCAAATTCCGTTTGCTCTTTTACCAAACCGGCCCGCTTGGCTGTGATAACGGCAAAGTCTTTCCGTAACGCCGATAATTTTGTCAGTTTTGAGGCGGCGGCTTCCCATTCTTTCAGCAGCGCGGCAAAGGCATCCTGCGCCCCGGCAAGAGGCGGCAGGGCTTCCGTGGCTTTTACAGCTTCCTCCAGCTCGCTGACGGCGGAAATTTCCCGCTCCTTTGCGCCTGTCAGCGCGGCTTGCGCGGAGGCGTGGCTAACCGCGGCCTTCTGCGCCCCGTCGGCGAGGGGTTTTACCTTGCGCAGCGCGGTTTCGCCGCGAGAAGCGCGCGCCTTTATCCTTGCGGTTTCCTCAGCTTTCGCGTTATGTCCCTCAAGGTCAATTTGGCACTTTGCAAGGGCGGCAAACTTCCCGCAGAGTTCTTCCGCGACGGCAAGCGCGGCGGCAAGGACTTGCTTTCGCTTGTCGTATTCGCCGAGCCGTTCGTCCGTTTCCGACTTTTCGGTTTTGTCGTTTCTGATCTGCGCCTCCCATTCCGTAAACTGCTCGCCGCGCTTGTTAACGTCAACCCCGTGGCGCTGGAAGTCGCGCAAAATCAAATTGCGATTATCGTCCTCACGCTTAACAAAGGCTTTCAGCCGATCTTGAAACAGCTTTAAGGCTTCCGTGCCAAAAATGCGGCGCAATATTTTCAACCGGTCGTCCGTGCCGCTTTGCAGAAAGCGGAGAAAATCATTCTGCGCGATCATCACGATTTGCGCGAACTGCTCGCGGTCAAGGCCGACAACCTCGGCTATTTTCAGTTTTACGTTGCGGTCGCCGCTCATAGAAGTGCCATCGGGCAGGACGAGAACAACGTCCTGCCCGGTTTTTTTTATGGAACGCCTGACGCTGTACCGCTTTTCACCACAGATAAAATCAAGCTCGACAAAAGTTTTCGCCTTTTCCGCCGCGAAGTCGCTTCTGAGCATCGAATAATCGCCGCGCCCGTCGCCGCTTGCCTTGCCGAACAGGGCAAACGAGACGGCGTCAAAAATTGTTGTTTTGCCCGCGCCTGTCTCGCCCGTGATGAGGTAAATCCCGCTTGTCCCGAGTTTGTTAAAGTCGAGCGTCTGCGTGTCGGCGTATGAACCAAACGCGCTCATGGTAAGCTTCAACGGCTTCATTCCTCATCCTCCGCTTCCAGCAGCTCGCGCACAATTGCGGCTTGCTCTGCGCTCATCGTCGAGCCTTGCGCGTCAAGGAAAAATTCGCCAAACAGGTCGTAAAGCGATAATTTCTCTATCGTTTCGGTATTTGTGGTGATTGCGTCAATATCAATGCTTGTCCGCGAGTTTTCAAAATCAAGGCTCATTATATTTGGGTAAACGCCGCGGAGCTTCCCCATGGGGTCGATGATTTCTTCCTCGTCGGTAAGTATCACCCGCAAGTAATCCTCTTTGTCCGCAAGGGATAAAATTTCTTTACTCATCAATTTTTCAAGCTCGCCTTTGACTTCACGCATGTCATGTATGGGGATGAGAGGGAGCGGGCTGACCGTCAGATTTCCCTTTTCGCCCAGTTCCACAATGGTCGCGGACTTCTCCTGCCGCCATTCCGAGAACGAGTATTTAACCGGTGAACCACAATACCGGATATGCTCCGAACCCACGGTTTGCCTTCCGTGCAGGTGTCCGAGCGCGGCATAGTCAAACCGCTCTATAAGCCCCGCGTCAACAGCGTCAAGCCCGCCGACGGGATTTGACTCGGATTCGCTTCTTGCGGGCGCAACTCCCGCTTTGGCGTAGAATTGATGAGACACAAGCACGTTGCGGGCGGCATAGTCAACTTCCGCCATATCCAGCGCGGCGGCGACGGCGTCGTCGTAGCTCTCTATTTCCCGCTCCCCTAGCAAATATCTCACCGAAGACGGCTTTACGAACGGCAAAAGCCAAAAGTAAACTTCGCCGTGTTCATCAGTCAATGTTATTTTTCGGGGGCCGCCGTCAAACGCGCCGCAAAAAAACAGACGTTTATCTGAAAGCAGGCGGCTTGCGTAGACCAGACGTTCCGGCGAGTCGTGGTTGCCGGAGATCAGCATAACCACGACGCCCTCACGGGCAAGCGCCGTCAGGAGGTCATCGAATACGCCCACGGCTTCGACGCTTGGAACGGCACGGTCGTATACGTCGCCGGCGATAATGACGGCGTCGGGACGCAATGTCTTTACATATCCGATTATCTGCCCGAAAGCGTGTTTTTGTTCGTCAAGCATAGAAAACCTGTTGACGCTTTTGCCTATATGGAGGTCGGACAGGTGCAGAAATTTCATAAACTCGCCTCTTTACTGTTTTGTCGCTCTTTGTGGGTTTCTCAGGGGCGGTGGGTCATTTGCATGGGCTGTAGCCGCAGCTAAAGCAGTATGCGCAGCCGGATATCATCTCCATTGGGGACTTGCACTCCGGGCATGGC
>WRKN01000029.1 GCA_009778055.1 Synergistaceae bacterium | reverse complement strand
AACCATTGAGAAAATATCGAGCGACGGGAGAGGCATAGCGCGTACCGGCGACGGGGTTGTTTTTACGGAGGGGGCGCTGCCCGGCGAGGTGGTCGAGGCCGAGGTCGTTCAGCGAAAAAAAGACTTCGCGTTCGCGCGTGTAAGACGCGTGATTCAGGCCAACCCACAGCGCGTAGAACCCGCCTGTCCCGCCTTTGGAACCTGCGGAGGCTGTCAGCTCCAGCACGCGTCTTACGCGCTTCAGCTTGAAATCAAGGCCGAAGTCGTCCGCGACGCCCTGAAGCGCATAGGCGGGCTGGACGCCGTGATTGACCTTTCCGGCGTCCAGTGTTCCCCAAGTCCCCGGCAGTGGGGTTACCGCAACAAGGCGTCGTTTCCTGTCCGCAAGATAAAGGGCAAGCCGCTGATGGGTTTTTTCAGGGCGGACAGCCACTGGCTTGTGCCTGTTCAAAGCTGTCCGGTCAGCGCCGCTCCCCTGAACGAGCTTTTTTCCATCATGCAAAACGAGCTGCCGGGCCTCCGGCTTGACGTGTACGACGAGCGCGAGCACAAGGGAGCGCTGCGTCACGTCATTTTGAGGGCCGGTATCCACACCGGGCAAACCCTTGCTTCGCTGGTGCTCAACGGACGGCTGAACGCCCAAAATATGAAAAGCATAGCCGGGCTGTGCCGTCCTTTGAAAAAACTGACCACCTTGACGATAAACCATAATTCGCGCCCCGGCAACGTCATCCTCGGCGACCGCACCGAGGCGCTCAAAGGAGACGGGCTGATAGGCGAGCGGCTGGACGGCTGGCTCCTCAGTTACGACACTTCCTCTTTCTTCCAGGTCAACACCGAACAGGCCGCCGCGCTTTACCGTTACGCGCGGGAACTGGCCCGCGCCGGCGAAAGCGCGGACGTGCTGGAGCTGTACAGCGGCGTCGGGTCGCTAACCTGTTATCTGGCCGAAACGGAGACGCTCACGGCGGTGGAGGAATGGGGGAGAGCGGTTGAGCTGATGGAGAAAAACCTTGAGGACAACGGAATACACAACGTCAGGGTAATAAAGGGCAAAGCGGAGGAGGCGGACACGCCCGGCCCGTACGATCTGGTTGTCCTGGATCCGCCAAGGGGCGGCTGTGAGCGCGCCGTGCTCGACAGAATCATCGAGATGGGAATCGGCAGGGTTATCTATGTTTCCTGCAACCCCGCGACGCTTGCGCGTGACGCGAAGATTCTGAAGGAGGGCGGATATATGCCGAAGTCCGCGCGGGCGTTCGACATGTTCCCCCAGACCGTCCACGTGGAAACGGTTATGCTGATGGAGCGCGAGTGAATTATTAAGTTATTAAATTATTGAATTATTCCAGCCCTTCCAAATCAGCGGCCTTTGACACCTCCTCAAAATCACCGTTGAGCAGGTGTTCGGATAATGTGTCCAGCAGTTCCTCAATCCGGCGCGGCCACTCTTTTTGCCCCAAATCGGACAGCGCGGCCTTTGCGCTTTTTTTGTCGTATGTCTCACACGCTTCCCTGACGGCAAAGAGTTTTTCACGCAGATACTCGCGGTCATATTCCGCCGCGTCACCGCCGCTCCCCATGTTTTTGGCGAGTTTGGCGAGTTGGGCGAGTTTGGCAAGTTTTGTAAGTTCAGCGAGCTTTTCGACGACCGCCCGTAGCCCGCTCAGAAACGCCCCCGTTTCGGACAACATCACGGCAGTGTCCTTATCGCGCCCCGCCTGCTCCAATTTGCCCGCGACGTCGGAAAGCTCCGTTTCGCCGACGTTGGCAAACGCGCTTTTCATGGCGTGGACGCTGATCGTATACATCCGTATGTCTTCTTCATCATAAGAACCGCGCTCATGGATCTCCGCCAGCGCCGCGGCGGCCTTCTCGGCGTCCCGGATGAAAATTCCGGCCAACTGCGGGGTTACGGCAGGACGCTCCGCGTCTTCGGCATGTCTCCCCCGGCGCGCGCCTCCTCGCAGGCGGGCGGCCTCTATCACCTCGGGCGGCTGTTTGTCGCGTATGAATTTTTTCAGCGCGGCGTTCAACTGGCGCACGTCAATCGGCTTGGAAATAAAACCGTCGAAACCGTTTGCCAGAAACATATCCGCCTGCCCCACCAGCGCGTTGGCGGTCAGCGCGACGATTGGGAGCTTATACCCAAGTCCGCGTATGATTTTTGTCGCCTCAATGCCGTCCATCCCCGGCATCATATGATCCATAAACACAATGTCGTACTCTTTGCCGCCCTTTATTTTCTCAACCGCGTCAAATCCGCACATGACGGCGTCCACCGACAGCTCGTAAGGAGCCAGAAGCCCCTTGACCACATACAGGTTCGATTCCACGTCGTCCACGACAAGGGCGCTGCCATAGGGCATAGGCTCGAACACTACCTGCGCCCTTCTTATCTGTTTGGAGCCGTTCATGCGGAAATTTCTCAGGCTTTCCGCCAGTTCCCTGCCCAAAGCGCCCTCGCCGGTCGCCTTTTGCGGCAGACGCACAATAAATATCGTGCCCATGTTCAGTTCGCTTTTTACCGTGACCTCGCCGTTCATCAGGCGCACCAGGTTCCGGGTGATACCCATGCCCAGCCCCGTGCCCTCGGTCATACGGTTGGCCTCAGTGTTAAAACGGGAATACTCCTCAAACATCCTGCTTACCTGTTCCTCGGTCATGCCCTGGCCGGTGTCGCTCACGCGGAAAACAAGCGTCACCTCGGATTCCTCGGGCTCCGTTTCCCCGTTCCTCGTTTCTGAGGACACCGACAGCTTGACCACGCCTCTTTCCGTGTACTTGAACGCGTTGGAGAGCAGGTTGTTCAAAATCTGCTTGATACGGATCTCGTCGCCTATCAACTCCGACGGGGTGTTTTCATCCACGTGGAGTTCAAACTCAATCGGCTTGCTGCCTATGCGCATCATGTTCAGGGTCGTGGTATCGTTGAGCAGGCTGGCGACTTTGTACTCGCCCGGCGTCAGCTCCAGCTTGCCGGCCTCGATTTTGGACATGTCCAGTATGTCGTTGATGAGGGCGAGCAGCATTTCTCCCGAGTTGTAAATCTTGCCCAGCGCCTCCCTTATGTGCGGCACAAGCGTCTCGTCCTGGTGCAGGATCTCCGTTATGCCCAGAATCGCGTTCATAGGCGTGCGTATCTCGTGGCTCATCGTGGCTAAAAATTGGGTTTTCGCGCGGTTTGCCATTTCCGCCGACTCAAGCCGCCGCTGTTCGGTGATATCGGTATGATAACCCTCAAGCAGGCACGGCGTGCCGTCCGGCTTTTTCTCGATCACGCGGCTGCGCTCCCACACCCATTTGACCGCGCCATCCTTTGTTATGACCCGGAAAGTGGCTTCGAACGGCAAGCCCATTGGATATGTTTCCGCGCTCAGTTTTTTGAGAGCGTCAACGTCGTCGGGATGCACCAAATCAAAAAACCTGACCGCGCTGCCGCGCGTCAGCTCCTCCGGCGCGTACCCCAAAAGCTCCAGGCAGCCTTGGCTGACAAAGGTATAAGTATACTCAGGCGGGTTGTAAAGGCACTGAAACACCATTCCGGGCAGGTTGTTCATTATCGCTTCAATAGTAGCCGTCATGCGCTTATGCTCGCGCATGTCCCGCGCGTATGACAGAACGGCGTAATCGCCGCCATAGTTGACGCGCTCATACGTGGTTATCGCCGGTATAGGCGTTCCGTCCAGCAATTGATGCGTCCATTCGCCGACGAACCGCTCCCCCTCGAAAGCCTTGTCCACAATCGCGCAGGCCACTTCCATGGAAGAACGTCCGTCCGGCTGGAGTTCCGGCGACAGGACGGCGAAGTTATCTATAAACTCCTGTTTGCTATTCAGCTCAAAAAGCCTCACGGCCTCGCTGTTGCAGTCTATACACTCATAATTTCTGCTGACCAGGCAGCAGCAAAGAGGAATAGTGTCCAGCATGGTTTTAGCTCGCTCATGCGCTTCATTCGCCGCTTCTTCCGCCAGTTTTCGCTTGGTGATGTCCATGGTGATTCCCAGCAAACCCGCCACCTTGCCGTTCTGTATCAGGGGCGTCCTGATAATTTCCTTGGCCCGGCGGTGTTTACCGGCGAAAACGTACCACCCTTCCGTTGTCACGGTGACGCTTTCACTCAGCACCTTCCTGTCAATTTCTGAAAAGTCCCGGTCCGCGCTGCTGTCCCGCGTGTCCATGTCATGAAAAGCCCTGCCGATTATCTCCGATTCGCTGATTTCCAATTCCTCTTCAAACCTGCGGTTGCAGCTCGTGTACAGGCCGTTGAAGTCCTTGGTGTACACCATTGCTGGCATTGAATTGTATATGGCGGCAAGCGTGGCCGACTGTTCCGCGATGGTTCTGCTTTTTTGGGCGTCTTTCAGGTACAGAACCATCAGGATTGCGAGACTCAGAGTGAGCGTGCCGGCGAGTACGGTCATATAAAGGAAACGTTCCTGCTCAAATTTTCTGGAATAGTCATATACGCGGCTTGTCCAGCTTTTTACAATTTTTTCGGTATCGACATGGCTTTGGGCTTTGCCGATAATCGAGCGCAGTATCTCCTGGTCTTTATTCAGTCCGAAACGCGATTCCCCTATAGGCGCGGCGAAAACGACGTTTACTTTATACCCGGGCTTTTCTCGGTAATTCATCTGAAACAGAAGTATGAAATCAACCGTCATGAACAGGTCTATCTCGCCCAGCTCCAGGGCGTCCAGCGCTTCGTTCTGGGTATTGTAACGTTTGGCGTCGGTATGATTCGGGAACCACGCATCGAACATCACTTCCGCGGAGGTTCCCTTTACAACGCCCACGGACGCCCGTATCACCTGATATATTTCCAGATCGGGATAATCCGCCTTTGACAAAATCGCGTAATGGAAGGTGGAATAAGGGGCGTCAACCCATATAAATTCTTTTTCTCGTTCTTCGGTATGCGTCAATTCCGAAATCAAAGCGACGTCGCCCGTTCTGAGGCGCTCGAGTATCTCGGGAAACGTCGTGTTTTTATCCGTCGCCGCCTCGAACTCAATGCCGGTCAACTTGCTTATTTCCGCTAAAATATCCGGCGCGATACCGTCAAATTTTTTATAGTTTTCGTCGTAAAAGCTGATGGGGTAATTATCATGCTCCAGGGCAATACGTACTTTGGAGCCGCTTGCGGCTAAACCGGCGATATAGGCCGCTTCTTCGGCGCTTAAAGACCTGCCGAACTCATGTTTCGCGTATTCGGTATCGCCTTTCCTGTATAACTCATGAAGCCTGTCAATTCCCCCCGCGTAGATGTATTTGTTCACGACCGATATGACCGGCTCAAGCTCGGGGTTTGCGGTAGCCATTGAAACCGGGGCGTACACCAGCGGGAAAAACACCTGAGAATTGACAAGAGGATACGCGCTGTACGAATAAGGCTCCAACGTGTGGTCAACAAAGGCGTCAATGAAGCCCGACCTCAACATTCCAAACGCGTCCCCGGCGTCTTGCGCGTTTACGATTTCAAACGAAAGCTCGGGGTAAATTTCAAGAACGGACTGCGCGATCACGTCTTCTTCAGGAAAACCTACTCTGAGTCCGTTCAGGTCGCTTTCTGTCTTAATGTGGGAGTCGCCGTGTGTGAGAATCCTGAGCGAGCGTTCCGCAATCGGGTACGTCATGAAATAAGACAGCTTCCGCTCGGGCGTGGGGATCAGGTCGCCGGTGAAATCTACCGCCCTCGCGTCAATTCCGCTTTTCAGGGAATACCAGGAATAAAGCCTGTGAACAAACGGTATGCCGAAAAGCTCTGAAAGCAGTCCGCAAAACATTGGCGTAAAGCCCGCCAACTCGCCGTTCGGCAGCACAAACGCCTCTTTGGTGCGCAGGCTCCCATAAGAAAAACTCCGCCCCGCGGACTTGAGCGCCTCTATCGCGGTTATTTCATCTTCCGTCACGCCCGGAATGCCGCGGTATGAGGAAATGGAATCAATATTAAAGGAAGGCTTCGATTCCGCCGAACAGCTCGCGACGCCGCCGATAACAACGCCCAAAACAAGCAGCAGCGCGATTACCTGTCTTAATTTTACTTTCATATTGCTCCCAGCCCCTTCAAATTTCTTACCGCTGCCTTTGATTTCAAATTGATATCATGTTACTGGACTGAACTCGCGAGAGCGTTCTTTACTGTCTCGGGCGCTTTTTCGATAACCTTCAAATAGGCCCTGGCGGCGTGCTCCGGCTGACGCTTTCCCTGTTCCCAATTACGCAAGGTGTATAAGGACAAACCAAAACTGGCCGCGAAGGATGCCTGCGAAAGCCCCAGCCGATTACGAATGGCTTTCACGTCCACACGCTCCGGTATGTACACCCGATAATCGGTTTCCGGTAGCTCTCCTCGGGCAATGGCCACCGCTTCTTTCATACTTTCTACGATACGGCGCCCGCTCATGTTTTTCCTCCTTTATACTGACTCGCTAACTCAGACGTAAGCTCTCTCAGGATATTTTTCTCCAACTGTCCGATATTGGATTTTTCGTTTTTTGCGAAAATAGCCAGCGCAAATAACGGAATCTCTACAGAATGGAAAAAATATATCACCCTGAATCCCCCGCTTTTACCTCCGCCGGCACGTGCCCAGCGAATTTTCCTGACACCGCCCGCGCCTTTTATGACATCTCCCGCGGTGGGATTATACGCAAGGAACGATATTAAATCCTTTTGCTCGTCTTCGCCCAATAATTTCTTTGCGTCACGCAAAAACGACGGCGTTTCTATGACAGTTACAGGCGGCAACGTTTTCATAAAAATAAATATAAGTCATTGGCTTACCGGCGTCAAGTAACACCTTCACGCCCTGCGTACGTATAGTTCCAAAATCTTCAGCATAAGCGCGACGGCTTTTTCCATTGACTGGACGGGGATGAACTCGAAACGGCCGTGGTAGTTGTGGCCGCCGGTGAAGAGGTTCGGCGTCAGGAGGCCGCGCCAGGACAGCGCCGCTCCGTCCGTGCCGCCTCGCATGGGGATGACTCGCGGCTCGATACCAAGCTCGCGCATCGCTTCCAGCGCCGTGTCCAAAATGTGCTCGCTCCCCTTTAGCCTGTCGGCCATGTTGCGGTACTGATCCTTCATTATCAGGGTGAAGCGCTCATCCCCGTACTTGTCGTTCATCCACCGCACCGCCCCCTCCATGAACTTCTTGCGCGCCTCGAAGCGCGGCGTGTCATGGTCGCGGATGATGTATTTCAGAACCGCGCTCTCCGTCGTCCCCTGAAAGCTGAGGCAGTGGTAATACCCCTCGTACCCTTCGGTGTGCTCAGGAACCTCCGCGGGCGGGAAAAGGGAGTTCAGCTCCTGACCCATCGTCACGGCCGACAGCATAAGCCCCTTGGCCCTGCCGGGGTGAACCGCGCGCCCCTTTATGGTCACGGTTGCGCCGGCGGCGTTGAAGTTTTCACAGCACGCCTCCCCCACAGGCCCGCCGTCCATCGTGTAGGCGAAGTCCGCGCCGAATTTTTCGATGTCGAGAAGTTTAGCCAGATGGCTTACCTCCTCGTCCGGGGTGAAAGCAACCTTGACGTCGCCGTGCTCTATTTCAGGATGTTTTATCAGATATTCCACCCCGGCGATTATCTCCGCTATGCCCGCCTTGTTGTCGGCTCCCAGCAGGGTATTGCCGTCCGTGACGACGATATCCTGCCCCCTGTATTCCGCCAGATACGGGAAGTCCCCCGGCGACAGCACCACCTTGTCCGCCCCGTCTTCCTTCAAGATGATGTCCCCCCCGTCGTAGTTCCTGACCACTCTCGGCCTGACGTCCCTGCCCGTCACCTCCGTGGCGGTGTCCATGTGGGCTATGAAGCCGATGGCGGGGACTTTCTTTTTTTTCTCGGGGTCTTTTATATTGGAAGGCAAAGTACCCATGACGTAGGCGTGTTCGTCCGCCTCCACGCCTGCGAGCCCCAGCTCCCTCAATTCGTCGGCCAGCTCCTTCGCTAGAACCATCTGCCCAAGCGTGGAGGGCACTGTATCCGCGCCGTCCGCCGCCTGAGTGTCGTATGCCGCGTATTTCAAAAAACGCTCCAGCACAGAATACATAAAATCTCTCCTTATGAATATAGATCCGTGCTCAGGTACTTAAGCCCGGTGTCGCAGATGACGATACCCACTGTATTACCCTTTTCAGGCCCTTCCAGCAGTTTCCTGGCCGCGGCGGCGTGAGCGCCCGAGGAGAATCCGCAGAAAACGCCCTCCATACCGGAGAGCAGGCGCGCGCCCTCTATCGCCTCGTCATCCGTCACGCCTACGCTGCCCGTAATCAGCGACCGATCCAGGAAGGGAACCTCGCGCCCATACCCGCCCCCCTGTATGCGATGTCCGCCCTCTTTCCGCGTCCCTTCGCCGTAATAGGGGACGTTCGCGGGCTCGACCACGTAACACCGCGCGTCGGGGTTGTGCCTGCGCATGGAGGCCGCTATGCCGGAGAAGCCGCCGCCGGTTCCGATGAAGTCTGCGATGGCGTCGATTGTCCCCCCGGACTGCTCCCACATTTCGTCGCCCGTGGTTTCCTGCGCCAGCGCGTTGCCGGGGTTGTGGAACTGCCCGACGCAAAAGGCCCCCAGCTCTTTGGTCAGGCGCTCCGTCTCCGCCATGACAAGGTCCATGTCGGCCTGGCTGACCGCGCCCGGCTTGGAGTCCGGGGCCTGCTCCACGCGTACGACCTTCGCGCCGAACGCCTGACTGATTCGTACCCGTTCTATCGAGTTTCCCTTGGACATGACGGCGATAAATGGATATCCCAGAAGGGAGCACACAAGCGCGAGCCCGTTGCCCGTGTTGCCGCTCGTCTCCTCTATGACGGTCTGCCCCGGTTTCAAAAGCCCCTTGCGCTCCGCCTCGCGGATCATCCCGAGGGCTATGCGGTCTTTTTTGCTCCCCGAAGGGTTAAGGTTATCCAGCTTCGCCAGGATTCGCCCTTCCAACTTCCAGTGCCCGGCCAAACGTCCGAGTTCGACGAGAGGGGTGTTGCCGATAGCCTCCAAGACGTTTTTCATGACTGCCATGTCTGTAGCCTCCATACCCGAAGTGTGTGCTTTCAAAATATTTTACACGAATAAATGTTGTATTTTTTATGCCGTGCTATATCATACTTAAACGAGGGTATCGACTTATGGCAATTAGGAGGCGATAAAAAAAGGAATAACGCCCGCGGGAATATCGGGTCCTTCATAAAACACGGGCGGCAGGGGATTGCCCAGCGTTAAAGATGTATGGTATACTACCAAGGTCAAGAGAGCCGTTAGCTCAGCCGGTAGAGCACCGGACTTTTAATCCGGGTGTCGAGGGTTCAAGTCCCTCACGGCTCACCATCGCAAGTTAAAAAGCGGTCCCATCGTCTAGGGGTCTAGGACACAGCCCTTTCAAGGCTGCGACGCGGGTTCGAACCCCGCTGGGACCGCCAAATAAGCGTTTAGCGCATGTTTGAGTGAATTTGATAAGACACATTTCGGCCTCATTTGTACAGCATATTATCTCAGCTTGAGGGACTCACACTCCGCCAGAAGGGCTTAGGAGATTTTCCTAAGAGGCTGTTTATCATCTCGCTGTAATAGTTTGCAGGGGCGGTATGAATGCCGCCCCTGCGCATGATTTTGAAAGCCGTTTATGGGGGAGAACCGCGCTTTAAATTGCCCTTGACGCTGTGCCGTTCGCTTAATTTCGCCCTTACGTCCCGCAGGGTTACGCCCTGCGTGAACATCATCACCAGCACATGGTAAGCGAGGTCGGAAATCTCGTCTATCAGTTCCGTTTTATCTCCATTTTGGGCCGCGTTTTTAGCCGCGACAATGGTTTCCGCCGTCTCCTCGCCGATTTTCTTCAATATTTTATCAATGCCCTTGGTAAGGAGGTAATTTGTGTAGGATTTTTCCATCGGGTTCTCCTGGCGGTCCTGGATTTGCGCGTAAACGCTGTCCAGTATGTCAAAATCCGCCGGCGCGTCCCCGAAACAGCTATACTGCCCCGTGTGGCACGCCCCTTTGCCGGTCTGCCGCACTTGAATCAAAAGCGTGTCGTTGTCGCAGTCGAACGCCATGTTTATGATTTTTTGCACGTCCCCGGAGGTCTCCCCTTTATGCCACAACTGATTGCGCGAACGCGACCAGAAGCAGGTCTCGCCGTTTTGCAGCATATATTCATAGCTTTCCTGGTTCACGTAGGCGAGCATCAGCACCCGGCCGGTGTAAAAATCCTGTACGATTGCGGGTGTAAGCCCCGCGGGCATCAGTCCCTCGATCTTCTGCATGGTATGCCGCGCCTCTCCATTTCCAGTTTTACATCGTTTACAGTCGCCATTCCATAGTGAAACAGGCTCGCGCATAACGCGGCGTCGCAGCCGGTTTCCCTGAAAACGTCGATTACGTCGGTTATCCTGCCGCAGCCGCCGCTGGCGATAACGGGGATATTTGTGCTGTCAACCACCGCTTTAGTCATGGGAATGTCGTAGCCGTTTTTAGTTCCGTCGCCGTCTATGGACGTGAGCAGAATTTCACACGCGCCCCTCTCCTCGCACTTCTTCGCCCATCCGACCAAATCAAGCCCGGTGTCGTCCCGCCCGCCCCTGACGAAGACGTGAAAATTTTCTCCCACCTTTTTACCGTCTATCGCGGCAACGACGCGCTGTTTCCCAAATTCTTCGCTCGCTTCGCGAAGCAGCTCAGGGTTGGCCACCAACGCCGAATTGACCCCCGCTTTATCCGCCCCCGAAGCGAATATCCTGCGCATATCGTCAACGGTGCGGATGCCGCCGCCGACGGTCACCGGGATGGAAAGCTCCCCCGCCAGGCGCTCGATAAGCGGGAAGATGGTTTCCCGTTCTTCGTAAGTAGCCGTGATGTCGAGCAGCACTATCTCGTCCGCCCCCTGTTCTTCATAACGCCTCGCAATCTCCGCGGGGTCTCCCACGCCGGCTATGCCGGTAAAATTCACTCCTTTTACGACCTTGCCGTTCATAATGTCCAGGCATGGGATAATTCTTTTGTTCAGCTTATTAAAAATTTTTGCCAGATCCACCTTTTTTTCATAGAACGCTTTGCCTACGATGACGCCGTAATAATCTCGCGCTTTTCCTATGTCCCCCTCGCAGCTCACGCCGCCCGAGACAATCACGTTCACGCCTTTGATTTTTTCATACATCTCCCAGTTCGGCGAGGTCAATGTGCCGTCCTTCGAGATGTCCGTCGCGACGATATACTTTACTCCCATCCGCTTCAGCCGCTCGATGAAGTCCAGGTAATCCACGCCGCAGTCTTCCGTCCACCCGCTGGTCAGCACGCGGCCGTTTTTCACGTCCACGCCTACGACAATCCTTTCAGCGCCGAATTTTTCTATCATATCCCGCGCAAATTCCGGGTTTTTGACCGCAATCGTCCCCAAAATCACGCGGGTTATCTTCAATTCGTCAAGATAGAGGGAGACGGTCTCGGCGTTTCTTATGCCTCCGCCGACCTGTATCGGAATACCCACATTTTCGCGTATTTTGCGTATAACCTCGACGTTGGGCGTGAGTCCGCTCTTCGCGCCGTCGAGGTCAACCACGTGCAGGTACTTCGCGCCCATTTTTTCAAATTCTTTCGCCAGCTCGGCCGGGTTTTTGCTGTAAACCGTCTTTTGCGCGTAATCGCCTTTATACAGCCGCACCGCCTCGCCGTTTTGCAGGTCTATCGCGGGAATAATCACCTAAAGCACTCCCTTCGTGGAGGGTACGTCCCCGCCGGTCACTTTGACCGCCTGCCCCAGCGCGCAGCCGAAAGCCTTGAAAATCGCCTCGCATTTGTGGTGTTCGTTTTTTCCGTAAAGCAGGTTGATGTGCAAAGTTATCCCGGCGTTGAAGGCAACGGCGCGGAAAAATTCTTCCATCATCTCGTCCCTGACGTCCGCGTTGAAGACTAAATACGAGCGGCCGGAAATGTCCAAATCCACCTGCGCCAGGCATTCGTCCATTGGAATACGCGCCGAGCCATACCGCGCAATTCCTTTTTTATCCCCCAGCATTTCGGAAACCGCAAGCCCCAAAGTAATGCCGACGTCCTCTATAGTGTGGTGCGAGTCCACCTCGATATCGCCGGAGGCGCGGATTTCCAGCTTGAGCCCGCTCCTGAAGGCGAACAGCTCCAGCATGTGGTCATAAAACCCTATACCCGTGTTTATTTGGGTTTTATTTCCAATTTCAACTGTTACCTCGGTTTCGTTTGTTTTTCTATACACTGTAAAAATGCCTCCATTTCAGCTTCCGTGCCGACCGTAACTCTCAAAAACCCGCTGATTCCGGGCTTATCCCAATAACGTACCAGAATTTTATTCTCGTACAGGTATTCGTACAATCCTTTCGCGTCAGGGGCCTCCATGAACAGGAAATTGGCCTGCGAATCAAGCACGTTGTATCCCAGCGCGCGCAATTTCGCCGTCGTCCGGCCGCGGGTTCCAATTATACGCCTCCGGGTTTCATCCCAATAATCCGCGTCGCGGACGGCTGCTTTTGCCGCTGTTTGCTCCAGCATCCCCAGCGGATAGGAGTTAAACGCGTTTTTTACCCTCTGTAAACCGTCGATCAGCTCTTTGCTGCCGACCGCAAACCCGACGCGCAGCCCCGCAAGGGAATATGATTTGGAAAACGTCCGCGTGACCAGCAAATTGTCATACTTATCGCTCAAAGCGACCGCGCTTTCCGTTTTTTCCCCGCCGGCGAAATCTATATACGCCTCGTCGATGACAACAACGCCGTTTGGATTGTTTTTTACAATTTCCTCAATTTCATCCAACCCTATCGCAACGCCGGTCGGCGCGTTTGGGTTGGCGATTATCACCCCGTTCGCGCCCTTGTAGCCGCCGGCGTCAATTGTATAGTCCCCGCTCAGCGGCACGGTTTTGGCCTCAACCCCATACATCGCGCTCCATACCGGATAAAACCCGTAAGAGATATCGGGCATAAGCACGTTTTTTTTGTCGCTGAAAAACGCCTGAAACGCCAGCCCCAACACCTCATCCGACCCGTTTCCGGCAAAGACGTTTTCCGCGCCTGTTCCCAAATTTTCCGCCACGGCTTCGCGCAGTTCGTGACAATCGCCGTCGGGGTACAGCCTCAGCTTCGCGGCGTCAAAGTTTTTTATCGCCTCCGCCACCTCCGGCGACGGAGGATATGGGTTTTCATTGGTGTTCAGCTTGATCCAGCCCTCTTCGCGCGGCTGTATACCTGCCACATACGGCGACAGCTCCCGCGCCCTTTCGCTTAGGTAATTCATCCTGAAATATCCACTCCTAGGGGAAAAAAGCTCCCTTAATTTGCGCCCCCCGGCGCTTCGCGGTATCTTCGGCTACGTCCTACCGCGCAACCATCCACACCACGGAGTCTATTTTTGTGAAATGATTGTAATGGTGATCTTTGTAAAGTCCTATAAGCCTGGCCCTGCCGGCCAGCCTGTCGGCTATGCGGATGCCTTTTCCGCCTTTGAACAGGTCGAAGCCCACCCACCACGTTAATTCGCTGCTGCCCGTGGCCGTATCCTGCACAAACGCCAGAACGTAAGGGGAGTTGGGGCCAAAATTGCCCGGGTTGGTCATATAGGGCGCCAGCCAGGTTATATCTACCCCGTCGCGGTTAGGATCGAACCAACGGCTCCGGAGCCTGGCGTCGCTGAGGTGAAGCTGCATACAGGCGGCTCTCAAGTCGCGCAGGTTTTGGATAATAGCCGCCGTATCGGCTGAAGCCGACGAAGATCTTCTGATAAGCGTGATCGCAGACGCAAGAATACCGATGATCAGAACGGCGATCAACAGCTCCACCAACGTAAACCCCTTGCGGACATGGGTCATAGCCGCCGCGTCCTTTCCCCTCGAACTACTCCTCGAACCTGACCGCAACGCTGTTCGCGTGCGCGGTCAACCCCTCCGAGAGTGCGAATTTTACTACGTCGTCCCTGAATTCGGCGAGCGCGGCGCGGGGATAGTAGCTGTACGCGCTTCGTTTCACGAAGTCGTACACGCCCAGCGGGGAGTAGAACTTTGCCGTGCCGCCTGTGGGCAGGACGTGATTTGTGCCGCTCATATAGTCGCCCAGCGGTTCCGGCGTGTTTTCACCCAGGAATATCGTCCCTGCGTTTTGCACTTTCGGCAGGTGGGAGAGCGGGTTTTCGGTCAAAATTTCCAGGTGTTCGGGCGCGATGTCGTTGGCGATTTCAAACGCTTCGTCGAGGCTTTTCGTCAAAATCGCCGCCCCGCAGCCCTCAAGGGATTTTTCGATGATTTTCCCGCGCGAAAGCCCGGTGATCTGCCGCTCTATTTCGCGCTCGACGTCGCGGATTATCTTTTCGCCGGTGGTAATCAGTATCGCGCTTGCCAGTTCGTCATGTTCCGCCTGGCTCATCATGTCGGCGGCTATATACTTCGGGTTCGCGTTTTCGTCCGCGATGATCAGCACTTCGGACGGCCCCGCTATGATGTCGATGGCAACCTCGCCGTAAACCAGCTTTTTTGCCGTCGCGACGAACGTATTGCCCGGCCCGGCAATTTTATCCACTTTGGCGATCGTCTCGGTTCCGTAAGCCGCCGCGGCTATCGCCTGAGCCCCGCCGATTTTGCATACGGCGGAAATACCGCAGCACGCGGCCGCCGCGAGTATGACGTCGGCGACCTTGCCGTCCGCCTTGACCGGCGTAAAAATCACTATGTCCTTCACCCCCGCCAGCAAAGCCGGAACGGCGTTCATCAACAGGGTGGAGGCGTAGGCGGCGGTTCCGCCCGGCACGTACAGGGCGACTCTCCGAAGCGGGCGAACTATCTGCCCCATGATCACTCCGTTGTCCTTGAACATTCCCCATGATTTGTCCGTCTGGTTGACGTGAAATTCCCTGATCTGGGCGCTTGCCCTGCGCAGAATCCGCATGAAATCATCCCCGGCGTTTCGCGCCGCCGCCGATATTTCGTCTTCGCCGGCGAACAGGTTTTCGCCCTTGAACCCGTCAAACTTGGCGGCATACCTGCGGACGGCGGAGTCTTTATTTACCCTGACGTCCTCCAGAATTTCCCGCACGGACGTTTCGACAGCTTTGCCCGCCTCGATTTTCCGGTTTTTGATTTTTGCGAGATCCCTATTTAATCGCATCTTTCAGCACACCGATCATTTTTGATATTTTTTCGTCGTATTTGAGCGCGGCCCTGCTGACTAAAATTTTAGTTTGAATGGGCATGGCCTCGTCGAATATGACCAGGCCGTTTTTCTCCAGCGCGCGCCCCGATTCCACGATGTCGAAAATCACGTCGACCCCGCCGTGCTTCGGCGTCAGTTCCGTAGAGCCCGTAACGGTTATGACGTCGGCGGTAATTCCCCTGCTCGCGAAATACTTCGCCGCGATGTTCGGATACTGAGTTGCGGCTTCCAGAATTTTTTCGTCGCTGTTCTTGCACTTTTCATAAAACGTTTTGCTCTCAGGCCGACCCGCTATGCAAAAACGCGATTTTTCGCAGAGTCTCAGGTCCGGGAAGATGTCGCTCACGAAGTTATCGCCGCGCATGGAGTTTGTGGCGTTGGCGTTGACGCTGGACAACTCGTACTCGCGATAGCAGTCAAAGGCCGAAATTCCCATATCCGCCCAGTTTTTATCGACGTACCGGGGTATGTCGGCGATACGCACGAGCAGGAATACGACGGTTCCGTCGTCGCTCTCAAATTCCATCTGCTTCCAGTCCCCCCGCTCGATCTCTTTCTCCAGGCCCGCCGAGGGGAACCCCGCCTTTTTGAATACCTTATATGCTCCCGCCATCAGGCGTTTCCCTTTCGGCAGGGCGATTACAATTTTTCTCAATGTGCGCTCACTCCTTCCCTACCTATTTTAAGTTCCCGCACGCTTTGAGTCAAAGGCTTCATCTTGATATGGCGGAACAAAGTATACGTCCGGCAATATTGTGGAAAAAGCGTTCGTTTGGAGTGAAAAGCGAGCGGGGAAGCCGATATATGGAATCTATGCTGAACGGCAATTACCGATAGAAACATCAGGGAAAAACTTGTAAAGGTGTTCTTCCCTGTGCATTTCTTTCGCGCGCCGGAGACGGCGCTCGTTTTTTAACGTCTATACCTTTTTCTTTTCCCGTTCTTTATCCCGCAAAACCCGGCGGAGGATTTTGCCTACGCCGGAAAGGGGCAGGCTTTCCACAAACTCGATCTGGCGCGGCATCTTGTAGTCCCCCAGCCGTTCCTTGCAGAAGCGCAGGAGTTCAAAGCCGGTTACGTCCACGTCGGGGCGTTTTTGGATGTAGGCTTTTGGAACTTCGCCGCTCCTCGGGTTGGGCAGGCCGATCACCACCGCGATCTGAACAGCGGGGTGCTGGTGCAGTATCGCCTCAACCTCCTGCGGGTAAACGTTGAAGCCGCTCACTATGATGATGTCCGTAACCCGGTCGAGTATGGTGATGTACCCGTCTTCCACGAGCACGTAATCCCCGGTGTTGAACCAGCCGTCCTCGAAACGCTTGTCCTCGCTCTCCGCCGCGCGGAAGTAACCTGCCGTGACGGAAGGGCCGCGCACCCATAAAACCCCCTCGTTCGCCGAATCGGGAAGGGCGGCCCCATCCTCGCCGCGCAGACGCCACTCGTAACCGCGAAGGAATTCCCCCACCGTGCCAAGCCTGCGGCGCGCGTAACTCCCGTTGAGGGAGACGACGGGGGAACATTCCGTCAGGCCGTAACCCTCGATAACCCCCAGACCCATTATCTTCTCGACCCGCTCATCCATCCGGACGTTGTAGCGGTCGCCCCCCGTCAGCAGAAGTTTGATACCTTCCGGCTTCGGAGCGCCCTTCTCAATGAGCCCGAGCAGGAAATTAAGCATCATTGGAACCAGAATCACGACGTTGGCCGGCGCTTCGACGATGGCCGACAGCGTTTTGGACGGCGGCAGGAAGTTAGGCACTATCGCCTGCGCCCCGTTCATAACGAAAGGAAGGATATTCCCCGCCATGTAACCGAAGCCGTGGAAGTTC
>WRKN01000028.1 GCA_009778055.1 Synergistaceae bacterium | reverse complement strand
TGGTGTTCGACATGGAACTCAAGATAGGAATGCCCTCCACTCCACTTACGGACGAAGCCCGTATAGTTGTGCTGTCGGTCAGCGAGGTCATGTTCGGGGTAATAGTCAACTCCGTCCGGGAGGTTCGGACGATTTACGACGCCCAGTTGGAAGCGGCCAGCAAACTCTCCACGGCTTTCGACAAACGCTACGTGATGTGGGTGGCCAAACCGGCGGACGGACGCTTGATCCTGCTTTTGGACGTATCCACGCTCTTCGACCTCGACCAGATATTGCTTGAGGAGGTTAAGGGATAACGTCCGGCCTTCGGATTCTTTTATGTTGAAAATTGACCTGCACTTCCACAGCACGTTTTCAGACGGTTTTTTTTCTCCGGCTGAACTTGTTCAGCGCCTGAAAGCATGTAAGGTAATCGTTGCCGGTTTGACGGATCACGACACGATTGATGGAGTCGGCGAATTTTTGGCACTGTGCCGCAAGGCTTCCATAAAGGGTGTGGCGGGCGTGGAGTTATCCGCCTCGTACATGGGAGTGCTGCATATTTTGGGTTACCGCTTCGATACCGCGAATTCCGGGCTGCTGAGCGCCCTTGAAAAAAACAGGAACGCGCGGGAAGCGCGTAATATTTTGATTTTTGAAAAACTGCGGGAACTGGGGTTTGACGTGCGTTTGGAAGAAGCGGCGGCTTATGCGAACGGCGTGGTGGGACGACCGCATATTGCGCGGTTGTTGTGGAACAAAGGCTATGTCTCCAATCTCAAAACCGCTTTTGACAAATACCTGAAGCGTGGGGCAGCGGCTTATGTTCCGCGTTTGCTTTTACAGCCCGAGGAATGTGTGGGGCTGATCCGCGAAGCCGGAGGTTTGCCGGTTCTGGCCCATCCGCGTCAGACGACTCCGGATTTGGATGACCTCCCGCCTGTTTTGAGGAAAT
This sequence comes from Synergistaceae bacterium, assembly GCA_009778055.1. Taxonomy (GTDB): domain Bacteria; phylum Synergistota; class Synergistia; order Synergistales; family Aminobacteriaceae; genus WRKN01. Next base: position 16,179 of record WRKN01000028.1, on the reverse strand, counting down.
TGAAGGATGCCGGACTTTGGGGGTTGGAATGTCGCTCTCAGGGCAACAGCCCATCAGATGTTTATCGCCTTTTGGAGATTGCGGCGAATTTTGAGCTTTTCCCCACGGCCGGCTCCGATTTTCACGGAGGCGGTCATGCTAATGTCGCCGTGGGTGTGATTGTGGAAGAGGATACATTGCCTTGGGGCCGCCTGTGCGGCGGCTTGTAGTGTATGGAAATTTTTGGAGGTGTGTGCTTTGAGTTTTGAAACGGATTTATTCCCCGTAGATTTAAGAAGCGATACCGTAACGAAGCCCAGCGCTGAGATGCGCAAAGCCATCAGCGAGGCGGAGGTCGGCGACGACGTTTTCGGAGAGGACCCCACAGTTAGACGTCTTGAAAAAACGGCTGCCGAGATGCTGGGCAAAGAGGCGGCCCTTTACGTAATCTCCGGGACACAGGGCAACTTGGTTTCCCTTCTTACGCACTGCTCCCGCGGGGACGCCGTTATACTGGGGCGGGACTCCCACCTTGCGAACATGGAAGGGGGCGGTTTGGCCGCCCTGGGCGGAATTGTTCCCATACAGGCGGACGACCCGAAAGGGCTTCCCTCCGTTGCGGAACTGGATCTCGTCCTGCCCCCGACGGATAACGTTCACCTTGCCCGCGCCAGGATACTGTGCGTCGAGAATACCCACAGCCGGTGCGGTGCTCATGCGTCCTCGCCCGAAGAAATTTTCGGGGTGGCCGCCTGGGCGCACAAGCGGGGGCTCCTTGTCCACATGGACGGCGCCAGGCTTTTCAACGCCGCCGTGGCCCTGAAGGCCAAACCGTCGGAATTTGTTAAGGAAATTGACTCCGTGCAAATTTGCCTTTCCAAGGGGCTTGGCGCTCCTATGGGGAGCTTGATCTGTGCTTCGTCCGCTTTCATACACGAGGCTCGTTTCTGGAGAAAGAAGGTCGGAGGCGGAATGCGCCAGGCGGGTATAGCCGCCGCCGCCGGGCTTTTTGCCCTCTCAAACAACGTGAGCCGCTTGGCTGACGACCACGCAAGCGCGCAGTCGATATTTACGATATTAAAAGGGGCCGGGATACAGGTGTTGGAGGCAGAGCGCCCAACCAACATGGTTTATTTCAGCGTTTCGGACGAGAGGAGCGCGAATAAACTCTTTGCCGCCTGCCGAAAGCGGGGAGTGTTTTTCGGCAGAATCTCGCCCGTTATGTTCAGGATTGTGACTCATCTGGACGTGTGCGGTAAGCAGGCGCAGGCCGCCGCTAAGGTTATAGCCGAGGAATACGGAGCTCTATGAGGGCAAGTTCGTACCGGATAATTTTATCAGTCATAATCGCGCTTATTCCGGCGCTGTTGTTTGCTATGCCTGTCAATGCCGGCGTGGCCACGCTTTACAGAGGCAACGAAGCGCTGGGGCAGGTTCCCGTTATGGACGGCAACACCGGTTTTGCCGTCTCCGTGGCGGACGCGGGGGCGCTATTGGGGCTGAACGCATCTGTGGTGGGGGAGGAACTGGTGCTCTCCAGGGGCAACGATACTTTGAGAGTCGTTCTGAACGCCGTGGCGGCCTGGTATAACCATCAGCTCATCCCCCTTTACGGAGCCAGTTACGTGCAGGACGGGAGGTGGTGGCTGGACGTCCCGTCCTCGCTGAGCCTCTTGCAGTACTTTGCCGGGCGCGGAATTGGAAACCGGCTACGCGTGGAGGAAACCAGCGCCGGAACGGGAGCGCCTGCCGCTCCGCCTGTCGTACCCGTTCCCGTTATGGTAACGCCTGCTGCGGCAGCGCCCGTCACGGACGTGCCTGCCGTTATACCCGCCGAGACGGAACCGTCGGACAGGGTGATCGTAGTATCAGAGCCTGTGAGAAACCCGCCCGCGCCGAACCCGCCAAGCTCATCAAACTCACCAAATACGGACTCTCTCGCCGCACAGACGATACAGGCGTCGATAGGCTCGGTTTTTGCCTCTTCCGGCGCTTCGAACGCTCCGGGAGAGCTTCGCGCGGTGCGGTGGAGCGTTTCCAGGGAAAAAATACGCGCGGTGCTTGATTGCAGCGACGGAACCAACCCTGAAGGCAGGGTTGTCTCGGGAAAAATCGCCATCCCTTTCGCGTCCGTCGTTGACAACCTGCAAGGAGTGCCGTCGCCTTACGAAAACGTTACCGCCGAACTTGTGAGGAACGCGGACGGAACCGGCACGCTTTTATTTTCGGCGGCGGGAGTCAGGGTCGAGCGGTTGGCGTTGAACGCGCCCAGGCGAATTGTCCTCGACTTTATCTTCAACGCCCCGACAGTAGTGAGGGAAGTCCCCCGGCCCGGAACGCCGGTGGTGGCGTCTCCTGTGCCCGCGCCGGGAGGCGCGCCGAGAAGGCCGGGCAGTATGCTGGTGGTTCTGGATCCCGGTCATGGCGGCAAAGACCCGGGCGCGGTAGGCAACAACCTCAGGGAGAAGGACATCAACCTGGCCATAGGTTTGAAAATGGAAAAAGCTTTGCAGAACAAAGGATTTGACGTGAAAATGACGCGGAGAGCCGACGTTTACCTGACTCTGCGGGAGCGAACGGATTTCGCCAACAAAGAGAACGCGGACATGTTCGTGAGCATCCACGCCAACGCCCTGCCGCCTGGAAGAAACGCCGCCGGGTTTGAAATTTATCTGATGGCCTTGCCCACGGACGAAGACGCTCTGGCCCTGGCAAAGATAGAAAACCAGGAGTACATGGAGGACAAGACCAGCGCGGGAGCGGAGGCGGATCGCCGTACCGACCTTTTATTGAGAATACTTGGGGACATGCAGCAAAACAATAAAATCAACGAAAGCACCGTGGCCGCCGAAGTTCTTTTTAAAGCCGGCAACAGGCAGGGGATTCCCATGAAGCGGGTGGCGCAAGCCCCGTTCTACGTCCTGCGCGGAGCGGCTATGCCCGCGGTGCTGCTGGAAACAGGCTTTATTTCCAACCCCACGGAGGCCAAGCTGCTGGGACACGCCGGCTACCAGCAAAGAATCGCCGACGCAATGGCGGAGGGAATTTACAATTACTTAAAGCAGTGAGGTGTTTGGTATTTATGATTCGCCGCAGGCGTGACGATTTGGTGGATATGGATATGGAGCGGGAATTTGAGGAGAGAATCGAGGGCAAGCGCAGGCGAACCACGAGAGAATACTCTTCTGATTCCTCGAAGCGCGACAGGCAAAAACCGAAGCCGCCGGTTCTTTTGCGTTTTTTTGCCTGGTGCGGCGTCATTTTGTTTTGTTTCGTGGTAGGTTACGTCGGAACCGGATACATGGTGACTAACGTGTTCAACCTCAACAATCCGTGGCCGCAATCGGATGGCGACGCCGGTTCCATGGCAAACGCGGATATCCCGGAAACCAGCTCTATGACGCTGGACATGCAGAAGGCGACATTTTCCGTTTTCTATCCGAGGGACGGAGAATTGAGGTCGGAAAACGTGGACGTCATCTCCCGTACGTTTGAAGATAACATTCAGGAGGCCGTGTTGAGCATATTGAGGCTCAGCGGGGTGGGCGACAATGTAAACGTGCTGCACGTATTCCGGGACGTAGACATAGTTTACCTGGATCTTTCAGCCCCTTTCCTGGAGGCTCTGAACGGCCTTGGGGAAAGGGGCGGTTCGCTTTTGGTAAGCGGCATCGTGCGTACCATGAGCGAAAATTTTTCCCTGACCAGGGTACGGTTCCTGGTGGATTCCAGGGTCATCAGTTCCGGGGCTCCGGTGGATTTAACCGCCGTTTGGCAGTGAGCGTATCCAGAAGAAGCCGGGTTTTCGACCGCCTGCTTCTTGCCACCGGCAATCGTCACAAATATGGCGAATTTCTTGAACTTTTGCCGCGCCGCGCGGTGAAAGATTTGATTTTTGCGCCCGAGCTGCCGCGCACCGCTCAAATTACTGAAGTGGACGAAACCGGCTCGACCTACGTTATGAACGCCTTGCTGAAAGCTCTGGCGTGGTCGGCGGCTTCCGGACTTCCCAGCCTCGCCGACGACAGCGGCCTTGAGGTCGAAGCCCTCGGCTGGAAACCCGGCGTGCGCTCGGCTCGCGTATTTGACGAAGGCAGGTTCCTGTCCAGTGACGCGGAGCGCAATCAATGGCTTTTGACCCGCATGGAGGGTAAAGCCGGCAGACGCGCTCGTTTTGTCGCCGCCGTGGTTCTTTCTGTGCCGGGAGAATGGGCGCTGGCGTGCGAAGGGGTATGCGACGGGCGGCTGGCGGTCTCTGAAACCGGCGCGCAGGGTTTCGGTTACGACCCTCTCTTTATTCCGGACGGTTACGACATTTCGTTCGGCGAACTTCCGCCTTCCGTTAAAAATCGCATATCGCACCGCGCAAGAGCCGTGGCGGCCCTCCTTGATATTATGGCGGACGCGTGACCGCAGGAGACGAAATATGCGCATACTCAATGTTCGTTTCAAAAACCTGACCTCCCTGCGGGGGGAGTGGAATATAGACTTTACGAACCCGGCCTACTCGACGGATGGAATTTTCGTCATAACGGGCCCCCCTGGCGCGGGAAAGACTACTATCCTAGACGCCATATGCCTGGCGCTTTACGGCCGTACGCCGCGTCCGAAAGATGTTATGTCACGCCAGGCAGGGGAATGTTTTGCCGAAGTCACGTTCGAGACGGACACGGGGAGATATCGCGCCTTCTGGGAACAGCACAGAGAGTACAAAAAACCGGACGGCGCGTTGCAGCCTCCGAGACACGAACTTACGGTCGCCGGCGGTTTGCCGGCGGCGGCGCAAAGCGGTGCGGCTAACATAATCAGCGAGGCGGCGGGGCTTTCTTTCGATCAATTTACCCGAACCGTTTTGCTGGCGCAGAGTGATTTTGCCGCTTTTTTGCGATGCGGGCCGGAGGAACGCTCTCCGTTTTTGGAGCGGATAACCGGCACGGAGATATACGCCCAGCTTCCCACGCGCGCTCACGAGATCGTAAACTCGGAACGGGCCGCGCTTAAGCTGGCTGAGGCGGAGACCGCGGGTTTCAGAGACATGGACGCCGACGAGAAGGAGGCGCTGAAAGCCCAACTGGAGTCGTTGCGCCAGGAAGAGGACGGCGTTGTGAAAAAACTGGAACGTTACAACGCCGAGTACGATTGGCTCTCGAACATGACTTCCATCCAAAAAGAACTCGACGCGCTGGATGACAGGCAGAAAGACCTCTCCAGGCGGCAAGAGGGCTTTGAATCCGAGAGGGCGCGTCTTTTGCGCGCTCAGAAGGCGTTGGAGTTTGGAAGCGCCCATGCCGTCCTTGTAACGTTCCGTAAAGAACAGGAATCCGAAAAACAATCGCTCTTAGAGTGCCACGCCAAGCTGCCTACGCTGGAGGCCAACGTCCGGCGTTCGGAAGAAGCCTTGCAGTTAGCGGTTTCAGAGTGCCTGGGCAAACAGGCGGACCGTAAGAACCTTCTGGATGTTCTGCGCAAGGTGCGGGAACTGGACTTGAAGCAGAAAGAAAAGGAACCTCCTATCCGTGAAAACCAGGCAATAGCCGGAGAGCTTGCGAGCGCGGCGGAAGCGAAGCGGGAGCAATTTGAGGCTGAACAGCTCAAGTTTGAGGCGACTCAGGTACAGATTAGGGATGTCCGAAAGTTTTTGCAGGACAACGTGATGGACGAAAAGCTGATTGAGCAGTTTGACGGGATAAAATCGCGTTTTGACTTGTTTTGTTCGTTCCTGGACAAACGGCGGCGCATGAGCGAGGAGCACGCCGCTGCGGACAAGCTGAAAAATGAAGCCCAAAAACGCCTGAGCAGACAAAGCCTTGTGTACGATACGGCAAAAGCGAGGTTCGAATCAGCGGAAAAATCCATTAAGAAGCAAAGCGGCGTCTTGTCCGAAACGCTGGGTTCCCGTTCGATATCGGAGTGGCGCGAGATACTTTCGAGCCTGATGGAACGCAGGGTAAAACTGAGGCAGATAGAAGAGGCGTTCAGGCATAGAGCAAAGGTTTCGGCGTCACTGTTGGAGCTGAGGGGCATACAGGACGAACTCGAATCCTCTCAAAGTGAGTGCGTGAAAAAAATTACAGCGCGCCGTGAGAGGATTCAGGCGCTGGAAGAGGAGCTTAGGCATCTCGACGTTCAGGCGGAACTGATCCGGCGCATCAAGGAACTGGAAGAAGCCAGGGAGCGTTTGACGAACGGGCAGCCCTGCCCTTTGTGCGGGTCGGCCTTGCACCCATACGCCGCGGGGGACATCCCGCAGGACGACGAGGTTTGGCTGCTCACGCACCGCGTCAGGGACGAACTGAAAAAAGAAAATAACGCCCTTTCCGAACTCAACGCCGAGAACGCGCGGCTGGCGGAAGAACATTTGCGAACGAAGTCCGATGAAGCGAGTTTTCAGTCACGGATACAGGATATTGAAAACCATCTGACCGAGGACTTGACCGCGCTTCAACTGGCGCTGCCCAAAGACCTCGCCCCCCTGGACGGCATAGGCGCGGAACGTAACAGGTCGGAAGAGCATTTGCAAAAAACGCGCCTTTTGATAGAACGGGCGGAAAAGGGAGAAGAGCTTCTGCGCTCCATGAGAAATGAATTTGAACTGACCCGCCAGGATAGGGATCAGTCGGCGAGTTCACGGCAGGAGGCCGAGTTCGAGAAAGAAGCGGCAGCCCGTGAATTGGAGCGTATAGTACAGGACATCCGCTTTCACGACGAAGAGCTTAAAAATATACGGCTCGACCTGACTCGCCAGGTTATGCCCTTTGGCTTTAAAAACCTCCCGGAAGAACGTCCTGAGCAGGTTCTGGAGGCGCTGGAAACAAGGCTTGCGAAGTGGCGGGAACACTACAAGCTCAGGACAGAGCTTGAAAAACGGATATCCGTGTGGGAACGTGACCTCCATCACGAGCGCGCCACCTTGGACAGCCTCAACCTGGAGCTGAAAGACAAAAACGAAACCGTAAAGAAACTGAGAGCCGAAAAAGACTCACTGCGGCAGCAGCGGGTCAACATGTTCGGCGAAAAGGACCCTGACAAAGAGGAAGCCAAACAAAACGCGCTGCTGGAAAAAGCCGAAAAGCAGGTAGAGCTGAAGCGCGAATCACGGACGCTTGTTTTGCAGGATTTATCCGACATGCGCTCCCGGATAGAGGGGCTGGTAAAATCCATACACATCAGGGCCGCCGCTTTGCAAAAAGCGGAAATAGCTTTCAAAAAACAGCTTATCGCCAACGACTTCAGCAACGAGGACGCATATCTTTCGGCCTGCCTTCCGGAGGAGGAGCGCAAAGTTTTACATGAACGCGCTTCCGCGCTGGACATGGAACAGGCGGAGCTGGACGCCCTGTTCATGGATCGTAAATTCGGCCTGGAGGAACAACGTCGCCGGCACGTGGCAGAGTTCACGCTGGAGGAGGCCGAAGAGGGTAAAATTCAGACCGCCGCCATGCTGAAAGAACTGCGGCAGTCAATAGAGAACGTCTCCGTCAGGCTTGAGGGGGGAGACGACCTGTCGCTCAAACGTGCCGAGCTGGAGGAGCGTGCCGAACGGCAAAGGACAGAGTGCCGGCGCTGGGAATATCTGCATAACCTTATAAATTCGGCTGACGGGCAAAAATCCGCACAGGAGTTCACTTTTGAGATAATTCTCCGCAACGCGAACCAGCGGCTTCGGAAAATGACGGATCGCTGTTTTCTGGTAAGGGACGAAAAACATCCCCTCTCGTTCAGCGTCACGGACAACAACGGCGAGTTCCGGTCTGCCAAAAACCTGTCCGAAGGGGAGAACTTTACCGTCAGCCTTGCCCTGGCACTGGCCCTTTCGCAGTTGATCGCCCCCAAGGTAAAGGCGGACTCCATTTTTCTTGACGATGGGTTCGGCTCCATGAACGACATGAACGAAGAAAGCCTCGACATGGCTCTTTCCGCCTTGGCCGGACTGAGGCGCGAAGGCAGGCTGATAGGGATCGTCTCCAACGCGGAGTCCCTAAAGAAACGCATATCATCACAAATCGAGGTCATTCCCCAGGAAAACGGCCACAGCCTGATCAAAGCGCCCGGCTGCACGAATTGATTTACACAAAAAGATGATCATGGCATATAGTCGAGACTATTTATAAACGTGACTAGTATTATGTGTCACCTAAAAGTAGCATAATTTCTGCTGTGTGGTATTGTCAGCATGAGGTGATGATACTACATGCTGACCAGCGACACCGATAAAGCGACGATTACAACCGGTAACGGCACACATATAACCCTTTCCGGCGGTAGGCTAATCGTGATTGACGAAGACGCATTGACCGAGGGGTTGATAAGAGCAAACTCCGTAAAGTCGGAGGAATCTTTGCGATTCCTGTTAATCATCGTCGAGCATGACGGCGCGGAGGTTATGTATTCTGACGGTTCCAGTGAAACTATCCCCAGTAATTCATCAATATTGGTAAACCCTGACGGCAGCGTCAATATCACAGAAAGCGTAGATGATGGCGACGGAACAACTCCTCCCGACAGCAATTCAGGCGGTGGTGGCGGGTGCAACGCCTGGGGAACGGGGGCGGTGGCTTTTATGGCGCTGGCGACACCGCTGTTCATCAAGAGCAGACGCCGAAAATAACGCGGGATAAAGCGGGGAATTTATAGCGAGCATGAGGGCGGTCACTAGCTGATCGCCCTCATGCTCGCTTAGGAAGTGTTTCGTAGGGGCCGATGGTAATCGGCCTGCGGACATACGTCAATAAATGGGCGGATTGGGTATAATGAGCGGATTGCCATCCGCCCCTACGGCATACAGCCATTTCTTGGGCGTGCCGGATGGCTTCAATTCGCAGTTAATACCAGTTTGAAATAAAAGGCCTAAAGTTAGAATAGCTAAAAGTAGCTTTGACAAGCATTTAAGCCCCAGATTAACATTAGTTTGATTGCAACCTGGTATGAGGCAAGAACTTGTAAGATTGTGTAAAGTTTTTTCATGCGCAATCCTCCGGCGACATCTACGATGTATAATCGTTCTGTTTACGGCGATATAGTGAACGTAGCGTTTTATTGGACGGTAACTTTCAAGAGAGGCGGGATTAGCTTGAGGAATCTTCTTGAAAAACTCAGCAAGGAAAAACTGATTGATTTTATGGCGGAATATGGCAAAAGTGACGCCAAGTTCGTTAATGCCGTCAATATGCGTTTTTCCAGGCCTGAATTTGAAACGGAATTAAGTAAGATTGAAAACAAAATCGACAGCGCGCTCGGCGGAGCGTCCGATTACCGTAATCGTGACAGTTGGGGCTATATGTACGTTAATGTGAGCGATATTGCCGCAGAAATCAAGCAGCGCGTGGAGCAGGGACATATAAAGCTGGCGTTTGCGGAAATTGAACTGCTTTACCGCAAGCTGCTTGAAAACTTCGAGTATCAATGTGAGTGCGAAATAAGCGATGAAGCGGAAAACTGCCTTGATATGATGGCTGAAACAGCCGGCAAAGCCTCTTTATCGGAAGATAAAGATTACATATTCAAGCGATGTATAGAGCTTTCGAGACTTGAGGACGGGAAAGACTACGGCGCGGAATATGAGACCCAGTTGCTGGGAATTGCGGCTAAATTTGTCACGCCGGAAAACCTTGCGGAATTAGAGGAAGCCTTGGCTTGTTTCGGTTCTCAAGGTTGGTGGGAGGAGGAGTTTAACCTGATCCGCCTTGAAATTATCCGAAGGATTAAAGGCGAAGACGCAGCCGACTCTTTTATTGCCGAAAACTTACAGTTTCCGAAAATCAGGGAAATTGCCTTCGAGAAAGCAACTTCGCGCGGCAGCTATACGGAAGCCGAACGTCTTTGCGCCGGCGCGCTCTCCGAAGACAAGCGGCATTACGGCATTTCGCCCTGGCTGTACAAACTGCATTCTGTACATGAAATGGCGGGAAACACAGCAAAAATAGCGGAAACGTCAGAAAAAATCCTTCTTGAAGGAGATTTGAGTTATTACGATAAGTTAAAATCACTGCTCCTGGAACAAGCCATGTGGAAAAAATCGTATCCGGAACTGCTTCATAAATGCGAAATGAAATTATCTTATTCAAAGTACATGGAAATTCTGGCGAAAGAAAAAGAACATGCCTTGTTGTTGGAACAAGTGAAAAAACATGCGGAGCAAATATGTCGTTATGGAGAATTACTCGCGGAAAAATATCCGATTGACACATGCGCCATATTCACTGAACAAATCAACAAAGAAGCTGAAAGCGCGTATGGCAGAGATTCGTACAGAGAAGTCTGCTCACGTGTCACATGTTTCGCAAAAGCGGGTTATAAGGCAGAGGCGGCCAAAATGGTAAGTGATTTCAAATTGAAATATAAACGCAAGCCCGCGTTTGTCGATGAATTAAAAAAATACAGGTAGGGGACGCACACCCGGGCGTCCCGTATGATAAATAACAGCGAAGAAGGAGTGCTTTACTTATGAAAACCGGTATAGTTATGGGCAGCGATTCTGACCTGCCTGTGATGAAAGAGGCGGCGGATTTTCTTGGCGATTTGGGGATTCCATATGAAATAACCATTGTTTCCGCCCACAGGACGCCCAAAAGGCTTTATGAATACGCGGAAACCGCTGTGGACAGAGGTTTGAAAGTTATTATCGCGGGGGCCGGGGGGGCCGCGCATTTGCCGGGGATGATAGCGGCCATCACCACGCTGCCCGTAATAGGCGTGCCAGTCAAAACGAAGGCCCTTGGCGGCGTTGATTCCCTGTACTCGATTGTGCAGATGCCCCCCGGGATCCCGGTGGCGACGGTGGCGATAAACGGCGCGAAAAACGCGGGCATATTGGCGGCTTCCATATTATCCATTTACAATGAAGACATATCAAAAAAACTGCGCGCGTATAAAGAGGGGCTTGACAAAATGGTTCACGATAAAATTGAAAAACTGGACAGAGCCGGATATGAAGCCTATTTGAAAGAAATGCCATGAGCGTTATTAAAAAGAGGATAGGAATTATCGGCGGCGGGCAGCTTGGCAAGATGATGATTTTAGAGGCCAAGAGGCTCGGGTTTTATGTGGCGACGCTGGACCCGACGGCGGATTGCCCTTCCCACAGCGTCAGCGATTTGCACATTGCCGCCGGTTTCGATGAACCCGAAGGTTACTTTGAACTGGCGAAACACGTTGACGTGATTACGTATGAATTTGAGCACATCAACGCGGAAGCGCTGGGGATTCTGGAAAAAGAAGGCCATACCGTATACCCTTCCGTAACCAGCTTAAAAAACATACAAAATAAATATTCCCAGAAAAAGATTTTGAGCGGCCATTCGATACCCGTCCCCGGATTCGCCGAAGTATACGGCGTTGATGATATTCTGGCATTTGGGGATAAGGGGCGCTTCGGTTATCCCCTGATGTTAAAAACCACGACGGGCGGATACGACGGCAAAGGAAACGCGCTGATCGGAAACGAGGGGGAAGTTGAAGAAGCGTATAATCAATTGGGCGGCGGGGCGAAGGAATTGATGGTTGAAAAATTTGTTGATTTTGACAAGGAAATCTCCATTATCGCCTGCCGGGGCATTGACGGAACGAGGGTGATATACCCCGTTGCCGAAAATATGCACGCAAACAGCATTTTAGACACAACCATAGTTCCCGCGAGAATAGGGGAGGGGGCGATAAAGAAAGCGACGGCGATAGCGGATAAGGTTATGGAGGTTTTTGAGGGCGTCGGCACGTTCTGCATTGAATTGTTCGTGGGGAAAGACGGGGAAATATACGTGAACGAAGTCGCGCCGCGGCCCCATAACTCAGGGCATTACACCATAGAGGGATGCTTTGCCAGTCAGTTTGAAAACCATATCAGAGGGATTGTCGGGCTGCCCTTTGGCAGCACGCGTTTGATTTCCCCCGCGGTTATGGTCAACCTTTTAGGCGAAAGCGACGGCGCGGCAAAGCTGGAAGGTTTGGAGGAAGCGTATCTCGAGCCTGACGCGCGCGTTCATTTCTATGGTAAAAGCGAGTCTAAAACAGGCAGAAAAATGGGGCATTTCACGGTTGTAGATAAGGATATAGAGACGGCGGTAGAAAAGGCGCGGGAAATAAAGCGTCTTGTCCGTATAACAGGAGGTGCGCTGTGAAACTTGTCCGCGCGGGAAAAACCAAGAACGTTTATGCTCTGGACAACGGATATCTTATGCTGAAATTCAAGGACGACGTCACTGTCGGCGAGGATGGTAAATTTGACCCCGGCGGCAACAGGACAGGCGTCAGCATTGAGGGAATGGGCAGCGGGAGCCTCCGCCTCACCGATTTTTTCTATAAAAAAATAGAGGCGTCCGGAGTCTCCACCCATTACATTTCCGCCGACCTTGAAAACGCAAATATGACCGTTCGTCCGGCGGAGGTTTTCGGTAAGGGTATCGAGGTCATTTGCCGCTTCAAAGCGACAGGCAGCTTTATACGCCGCTTTGGCATGTATGTTGAGGAGGGGCAGGACCTTCCCGCTTTCGTGGAGGTAACTCTCAAAGACGACGACAGGGGAGACCCGTTTATTGCCAGGGAAGGGCTTGAAATATTGGGAGTTTTGACTTCGGCGGAATATGATGAGTTAGTGTCTTTGACCAGGAAAATCTGCTTTCTCGTAAAGGATGAACTGGCGAAAAAAGGCGCGGAACTTTACGACATCAAACTGGAATTTGGACGTTACGACGGCAAAATCATTTTAATCGACGAGATTTCCGGCGGCAGTATGCGGGTATATAAAGACGGGGCTTATATGAGTCCTTTGGATATCGTTGAGCTGGTATTGTCATAATGCTTATTGATAAAGCTGATAAAGTACATGAGGAATGCGGCGTATTCGGCATTTACAGCCAAAAAACCGGCGCGGACGCGGCGGCGCAGGTTTACCTCGCTTTATTCGCCCTCCAGCACCGGGGGCAGGAAAGCTGCGGCATAGCGGTATGCGACGAAGGGGTGATCGGCTACCACAGGGATACGGGTTTGGTGCCGGAGGTGTTCACCCCTGAAATACTGGACAAACTGGGGCAGGGGAACATCGCGGTCGGGCACGTCCGCTATGCCTTCACAGACCGGGCTAAAGGCCGGTCGAACGCCCAGCCTTTGGTGGTGCGCCATATCAAGGGCACGATGGCTATCGCGCTCAACGGCAGCCTGACCAACGCCGCCGAACTTCTGGAGCGGCTGGAACTCAGCGGCGCTATCTTCCACTCCACCAACGACGCGGAAGTTCTTTCATATATGATAACAAAAGCGAGGTTGAATACCGGCTCCATCGAAAACGCCGTGAAAGAGGCTTTGAAGGAAATTACAGGGGCGTATTCCCTTCTTGTGATGTCGCCCAAGAAGCTGATAGCGGCCCGCGACCCCCGGGGCTTCAGGCCGCTTTGCGTCGGTATGCTGGACGGGGACTATCTGATCGCCTCCGAAAGCTGCGCCTTGGACAGCCTTGGCGCGGCTTTTTTGCGCGACGTGGAGCCGGGGGAGATAATAGTAATAGACGAAAACGGGCTGCGCAGCGTGCAGGAAGGCACAGGCAAGCCCACGGGGCTGTGCGTGTTCGAGTTTATCTACTTTGCCCGGCAGGATTCCATAATCGAGGGAGTGAGCGTTCATGAAGCCCGCCGCAAAGCCGGGGAGTTTCTGGCGTTGGAGCATCCCGTCAAGGCGGACGTCGTCATAGGCGTGCCGGAATCGGGCATTGACGCGGCTATGGGGTATGCAGGCTTTTCGGAAATCCCTTTCGGCATGGGGTTTACAAAAAACCGATATGTGGGCCGCACGTTCATTCAGCCTGCCATGCGGGAGCGTGAACGCGCCGTGGGCATCAAGCTCAACGCCATAGCGGCAACGGTTAAGGATAAGCGAGTTGTCATGATTGACGATTCCATAGTAAGGGGAACCACAACCGGCAAAATTATCAAACTGCTGCGCGACGCAGGCGCGGCGGAGGTGCATGTGCGCATATCCGCGCCGCCCTTTATGCACCCATGTTATTTCGGCATAGACGCGTACAGCCGGGAAAACCTGATAGCCTGTAAAATGTCGATAGATGAGATTTGCGCCCATATCGGCGCGGACAGCCTGGCGTACCTTTCCGCCGAAAGAGTGACGAGGATTGCGGGAGAATCGGGCTGCGGCTTTTGCGCCGGGTGCTTTACAGGCGAGTATCCAATCCCGAAGCCTGAGAAGGTGAACTGGGATAAGTTTGGAAGCAAGATTCGTAAAATAGACGAGTAAACACAGGAGGCGCAATCCCATGAACGCCGGTCATAACGAAAGCTACAGCGCGGCGGGAGTAGACGTAACCGCGGGTTACAAAGCCGTTGAGCTTATGAAAAAACATGTGGCCCGCACCAAAATCCCCGGCGTATTGGAGGGTATCGGCGGTTTTGGCGGCCTGTTTGCCCTGCCGGATATGCTAGATATTCAGGAACCTGTCCTTGTGTCCGGCGCTGACGGAGTGGGAACAAAGCTGCAAATAGCCAGGATTATGGACAAGCACGATACTATAGGCGTCGACGCCGTTGCTATGTGCGTCAACGACATTGTCTGCGCCGGCGCGAAGCCGCTGTTTTTTCTGGATTATATCGCGGCCGGTAAGGTTATTCCTGAAAAAATAGAGCAAATAGTCTCGGGCGTCGCCGAAGGCTGCGTGCTGGCCGGATGCGCCCTTATAGGCGGGGAAACCGCCGAGCACCCCGGAGTGATGCCGGATGACGAATATGACATCGCCGGTTTCGCCGTCGGCATAGTAGACAAGTCAAAAATCTTGGACAAGGCCGCCGTAAGGCCCGGGGACGCGGTGATTGGAATCGCCTCTTCCGGGGTGCATTCCAACGGGTTCTCCCTAACCCGTAAGGTATTGCAGACGGGCAAAGCCCTTTTGGGAAATTACTCCGCCGAGCTTGGCAGGACCTTTGGCGAGGAACTTCTTATTCCGACGAAAATATATGTAAAGCCTGTTTTAACCCTGCTGGAGAAACTGCCGGTTCGGTCTGTCAGCCACATCACCGGCGGCGGGTTCTACGAAAACATTCCCCGCGGGATTTCGGAGGGCAGCGGCGCCGTCATCGAGCTTGCCAATATAGAAATTCCCCCCATATTCACGCTGATTCAAAAAACAGGCGGCGTCCCTCAGAGAGATATGTTTAACACGTATAACATGGGCGTCGGCATGTGCGTGATTACAGCTCCCGAACACGCGGATGAAGCTGTGCGCGTGCTGAACGGCTGCGGCGAAAAAGCGAAAATAATCGGCGAGGTTAAGTCCGGGATTGAAGGCGTGGTTTTGGCATGATAAGAATCGCGGTGCTGTGCAGCGGCGGGGGAACCAACCTGCAGGCGCTGATTGACGCCTGGCGTAGCGGTACCTTCGTGAACGGCGAGATTGCCCTGGTTTTAGCGTCGCGCCCTCAGATTTTCGCGCTGGAAAGGGCAGCGGCAAACGACATTCCCGCCGTCATCGTAAACCGAAAAGACTATCCAAACCCGGACGAATACGACGAAGCCATGCTTACGCAGCTAAAGAGCCATAATATAGATTTGGTGGTGATGGCGGGATTCCTGAGTATTCTCGGCTCAAAGGTACTGGCGGCTTATGAAGACAGAATCATAAACGTACACCCATCCCTGATCCCGTCCTTTTGCGGCAAAGGGTTTTACGGGCTGCGCGTCCACAAGGCGGCGCTCGACTGCGGCGTAAAGGTGACGGGGGCCACCGTGCACATGGTCAACCACGTCGTGGACGGCGGCCGGATTTTACTGCAAAAAGCCGTGAAAGTTCTGCCCGATGACACGCCCGAGTCCCTCCAGCAAAGAGTGATGGAGGAAGCGGAATGGGAAATCTTGCCCGAAGCGGTGGCGATGTTCTGCCGGGGAGAGGGAGTTCTTCAGTGATAAACGATTTGGAGATCATCCTCAGCGAAGGTGAAAGCCATGCGGTGGAATTTAAGGAAAGTCCCGACAAGGACCTCCCTTTAGAGGTTTGTGCATTTGCAAATGCCTACGGCGGCAAGGTTTATATCGGTATACATGATGATTGAAGGAAGGGTGCGGTACGATGAGATAGTCCGCGAGGATTTGCCCGTAGCAGGGAAGTTTAATGAAGAAGCCTATAAAAAGTTCATCAGACTTGCGAGGGTTAGCGAGGTGCTTGACAGAGATGTTACTCTAAAAAATCTCAAATGCGCCGGCGACGTTAGA
>WRKN01000027.1 GCA_009778055.1 Synergistaceae bacterium | reverse complement strand
CGCCGTCCTACGGGTATACTATCATAGGAAGGAGCTGTGTTAAACGATTTTATGGAGGCAAAAAATGAAATTTAAAGGTGATGTAATTATTACAGACCCAGGTTATTTCATTAAGTCTGAAGATGACTGGCAATTGTATTGTAATGCGCGGTTCGGCGGCGACAGCGATGCTCTCGGGCAGTTTGGATTCAATCAGGCGATTATTATTGAAAGTGAAGAAGTGGCCGGCGAGGTATATGATGATAAAGGGCGGATGATAGGTGAGTTTTGCTCCGACTCTGCGGAAATTTGCGT
Source organism: Synergistaceae bacterium (assembly GCA_009778055.1). GTDB lineage: Bacteria > Synergistota > Synergistia > Synergistales > Aminobacteriaceae > WRKN01. The sequence goes on along the minus strand of WRKN01000027.1, from coordinate 17,233 downwards.
GTGTTTATTGGAAGATGTGTTGAAGCATAACCCGAATTATGATGATTACAATAGGTTCAAAAATACCGCAACAGTTATAAGAAATTTTGACGGTGAAATAGAAATACATGAAACAGAAGACGACTGCGAGTTCCAAATCGTAGGTAAAGGAAATATAAACTTCCATACAAAAGAAGCATAATGTAGGCGGAGTTTTTTTATGATGAGAGAAAATCCAATAATGGTACGGTATTCACACGATGGAGAATATCGTTTTGAAATAATCGACAGAAAAAATGGTGTACTTCAAGTGTGGGTGCAAAAAAAGATATATGACGATTATATGGGCGACTGGTTTAGCTGGACGGATATACGTGATTATGCCCATATCGCAGATTCGGTTAAGCGGGCTATAGAAATAGGCAATGAAGCGATAGTAAATCTTACTGGCGGTGAAAGCCAACCTTCGTGTCCGGCAAAGTAGCCGACCTCATCAGCGGCGTTCGTCCCGCTTTGTGGATAGTGAAGGAGCAATTTTTATGTATTATGTAAAAATGACATTTACGCCATCTGAAAGAGTAGAAATAACAGAAAACAATGTTGAAGACATGGATATGACAGATAATATATGGAATTATCTGGGTTGTTTGGCTAGATACGGACATATATATAAGGACTCGCTGATTTACGATGAAGGTATTTTTCAAGCCTTTTTCTTTATGCCGGAGCTGGATTCTCTGGACGAAAAGAATTGTCATCGCCATATTCTTCAAGGCCTTAAAAATATTGAAAGAAAGTTTGCGATAACAGTCGATGTTTTGGGCAAAGACGCGGTAGTCAACACAGTTTGCTCTTGCGGTGATTCGTCATGGTACATTTTGTTCGCGCGCAAAAATGATGCTATTAGCCCTATATACTGTGGGGATTGCTTTAAAATGATTCCGGCTTACAAGCTGTCTCATATTGAATTACCCAAAGACTGTCAACCGGAGCTTGGATGGCAAGCGGATTATAAATTGATAGACAAACTTTGGTTTTATAGTTCTTTCGACCGCTTTACCTACCGTCAGATGAGTGATCCCAAATCCCAACTTTCAAAATCCGGCAGAGAAATCTGTGCTGCCTACGAAAAGGCGCTTGGTAAGCCATTTTACTATTTCCTGTTTCATTACAATATATCCGGAAGGGTACGAAAAAAATGCCCCGATTGCGGAGGCGATTGGATACTGGAAAAGAACATCGGCTACCTGTCTTTTAAATGCGATAAATGCAGGCTGGTTTCATATTAAACTTCCATACAAATGATCGCGCTGGCGTTCCCGATCCACCGCCAGCGCGATCAGGGTTGCCCCTGTCATATATCTACTCCTCTTTTCGGGGCTTCGCGTTCACTTTGCTCATGGCCCGCTCGACGTCGAGCGAAAGCCACGCGTCTATCGCGTCTTCCACGTTTTTCAGCACGTCCGGCAGGCTGTCCATCTCCTGGCCGTTCAGATGCCCAAGCACCCAGCCTACACGGCTCGCGCGCCGGTTTTCGTTTTCGCCGATCCCGATTCTGAGGCGGGGCACTTCCAAAGTCCCCAGGCACGCGACGACGGACGCCAGCCCTTTGTGCCCCCCCGCGCTTCCCTTGGCGCGAAGCCGAAGCTGGCCGTAAGGCAGGGCGATGTCGTCGTAAACCACAAGCACATCAGCCGAGGTCATTTTGTAAAAATCAAAGACCTCCCGAACGGCCATACCACTCAGGTTCATATAGGTAAGGGGTTTTAACAGGACGCAATCCCGGTCTCGCCAGAACTCTCCCCGGAACTTTGACGCCGGTTTGCCCAAAGAATGGTTCTGCACCCAGTAGTCCACCGCGGCCCATCCCATGTTGTGGCGCGTATACGCGTACTCCTGGCCGGGGTTACCCAGCCCGGCGATAAGTTTCAGAGGCTCACTCCTCGGCTTTGGCCGCCTTGCCCTTGGCTACCACTTCCACCTCTTTTTCCTCGCCGGCCGTGCTTTCCGCGACGGCCCTCGGAATGGCGACGATGGCCACGACTTCGTCAGGGTCGGCCAGGACGGTCAGTCCGCCCAAAGCAAGATTCTTTACGTGGATCATCTCGCCCAAAGCCAATTTGGAAACGTCAACGTCGATAAAGTCCGGGATGTTATCCGGCAAGGTCTCGATTTCGATTTCATGCATACTTTCCAGCACTCCGCCGTCTTTGAGACCCACGCAGCTTTCCCTGCCCTGGACGCGAACCGGTACGTTGACGGTTATCTTGCGGCCTTTCAAAAGACGCATAAAGTCGATGTGCAAAAGTTTTCCGGTCAGCGGGTGGCGCTGCAGCTCGCGGATTATGCACATTTCCTCGGCGCCCGACGGCAGCTTGAGCGTGACGCGCATCGTCTCCCAGTGCGACGAGGCCAAAAGCCTGTCAATCTGCGTCGTATTCACCTTGCCGATGGCCGGCTCGGGCAGCTCCGGGCCGTAGAACACGCAGGGCGTAAACCCGCCGGCGCGTAATTTGCCCATATCCCCTTTGCCGCCTTTTTCTCTGGGCTCCATCACTATCGTTACTCGCTCAGACATAACAACAACTCCTTATGGATTTATATTTTGCAGCCTATTTTAACTCATTTCTCGAAAAGATTGCTGACCGAGCGGTCGCTGTGCACTCTCAGGATCGCCTCAGCGAAAAGCGGCGCTATGGACAGTTGAACCAGGCGGTCGGAGCGCTTGGACTCCGGCAGCGGTATGGTGTCGGAAAAAACGACTTTGTCGATTTCGGAGCTGTTTATCCGCTTCAACGCCGGCCCGGAAAGAACGGCGTGCGTCGCGCAGGCGAAAACCGCCTTGCATCCGCGCTGCTTCAAACCGACGGCGGCGTTGCATATAGTCCCGGCTGTATCTATGATGTCGTCCACCAGAATGGCGGTCTTACCATAGACGTCCCCGATAATGTCCATTACCTCGCAGAAGTTTGCCACCTCGTACGAGCGCCGTTTGTCCACTATGGCAAGATCCGCCTTCAGCATGACCGCGAAGTGCCTTGCGCGCACCACGCCTCCGACGTCCGGCGACACGACTATGACCTCGCCCTTTTTCAGCTCCGCTTCGATAGCTTCCTTGAAATATGAGGCCAGAAGGGGCATACCGGTGAGATGATCCACCGGGATATCGAAAAAACCCTGAATCTGTCCGGCGTGTAGATCCGTCGATATCACCCGGTTCGCCCCGCTGTGGGTTATGAGGTTCGCGACCAGCTTGGCGGTTATGGGGTCTCTGGGTTTGTTTTTACGGTCCTGGCGGGCGTAGCCGAAATATGGAGTCACTACGTTGACCCGGCTGGCCGACGCTCTCTTGAACGCGTCCACCATTATCAACAGTTCCATGAGGTTGTCGTTGGCGGGGAAGCACGTGGGCTGTATGACAAAAACATCCGAACCTCGAACGCTTTCGTCCACGGAAAGGCCCATTTCGCCATCCGAGAAACGATAATGCCGTATTGCCGAAAGCTTGATACCCAGCTCGCCGCAGATGCGCTTAGCGAAATCCGGGTGCGCCGTACCGGAGAAAACTTTGAGATTTTTTACGCCAGACACGAGTTTTGCCCCCCAGTTTGACTTTTTGCTTCTTTATTTTTTGCCTTTTTAACTACCGCTTACCCGTCAGTCTTTTTTTGAGCGCCCAACCCTCCAGATTCCTCTGACGCGCCCGCCCCACCGCAAGTGCGCCGGGCGGGACGTCCGCCGTAATCGTGGAACCCGCGCCTGTCATCGAATCGTCGCCCAAGGTGACGGGCGCAACCATCATCGTGTCGCTTCCAACAAAGCAGCGGTCTCCTATTTTTGTCTGAAATTTATTTACCCCGTCAAAGTTGCACGTAATACTACCGGCTCCTATATTAACACTTTCACCCAAAATGGCATCTCCCATGTAAGAAAGGTGAGGCACTTTACTGTCGCTTCCGACCGACGTTTTCTTAAGCTCAACGAACCTGCCCGCGAACGCGTGCTCCTTCAAAACGGAGTCCTCGCGGATGTAGGCAAAAGGCCCGGCCTTGACGTGATCCCGAAGCTCGCTGTCCTCCACCACCACGTTGGAGATGAGGCGCACCTCGCGTCCCAGAACCGCGTCGCGCAAAATACAGTAAGGCCCGATAACGCTGCCCTCGCCCACGGAGGAGTTTCCCCAGATTTGAACGCCGGGCATAAGAGATACCCCCGGCTCCAGCTCCGCGTCCGGCCCGATCCAAACCGCGCACGGATCCATCACGTGAACCCCTTTTTCCATCCACTTGCGGACGATGGCGTCGCGCATTCGCGTGGCGGTCCCGGCCAACTCCGCCTGATTACGAATAACCGGCGCTTCATCGGCGTCCAGGGCAATTTTCCGCGTTTTCAGACCGGCCGCGCCCTGCAATCCCGCCAGGGTCACGGACGCGTCGTCAATAACCCCCGAGAGCCGACCGGGGCTGAAAGCCAAAGCGTACGGCGCGTCTCCTAGAAACGAGCAGTCCGCCCCGGAGCCGACGTGTCCGCGCACGAACAAGCGAATGGTTTCCGCGCTGAGAAAAGGCAAATCGCACCTCAAAACAAGCGCGTGTGGGAATTGTTTCAGCCGTTCGCCGGCAAACCGGACGGCGCCCCATTCGTCATATTCGGGGGAGTCCAGCTTTATCGGCGTCACGGAGGGAAAGGATCGCAGATATTCGCATAAGGCATCATCTTCGTGTCCTGCGACGACAAAGACGCTTTTTGGCTCACATTCCAGTATGGTTTTAAGAAGGTAACCCGCCATAGGCTTGCCGAGAATCGGCCAAAGGGCTTTCGCTCCCATAGCCTTCGCCTCCATAGCCCCTTTAAGATCGGCCGCAACAACCAGTACTCCAAACTCTGAAATTTTCACTGTTTAGGTTCACCCCTGAGAACATTCGTCGGAAAACAGGGGCGCGGTTCCCCTGGAATCGGCGACTTTACCGAACGACAACGCATACTATTCTCTTACATTTTCCCCGAAGAATCAATTGCCCTGAACTTTGCCTGAATTTTGCTGGCATTTCAGGAATACGAACGGTATACAAGGTTTATTGATATAATCTGTTTCGCAATAATTCAGGAATGAACAATGCGGCCGAGGCCCTCGTTAAGGCGGAGATGCTGGGGATGCTGGAGGGGTGATACTTTATGGGTGCACCGTGAGCCCTTATACATGTCAAATAATTTACCTGTGGCACGCCAAATTATTAACTTTCATGGGATGGTTCATGTACTGTTTGCTGATTTGATAAAATATGAACCCTTCTGAGTATCCTCAAAAAGCCGAACGAATCATTGAAAAAATAGACAAAGCTCTGTCCGCGTTATTCGGCTTTTATACCTGCGCTCCCCGCTCGGTTTTTTTAACTTTCAGGCTCGCCGCTACGCGCTGAAACTCCGCCATTTCCTCCAGCGAGGCTTCGTGGCGTTTCATGCGGCCGTCAAGGTAGTCCAGCCTCTCTTGAATCCGCTTGCGTCTCAAGGCTTCGCATATGGCGCTCCAGGGGTCGGCGTCGCGGGAGAACCTCAGTTCGTCGCAGAACGAGTCTCCCTGTGCCAGAAACGCCAGCGGGAAGCGGTCGTTCATCATGTGCCAGCGGGCCTCCAGTTCATCCGGGGAGTCCATCATTATGGCAAGCGCCACGTCTTTGGCCCGCTCGTCGGCAAGAAGCGGCAGTATCTCCTCAGGGCTGCATGAACGGCGGCACTCCTCGTCTCGCCAAAGAACGGCGCAAAGGGCCGCCTCCAGAGGATTGTACACAATACGTTCGCGTATTACAGTATTTTTTTCTTCCGCCCTGAGCCGCCCGGCTTTCCTGCTTCGACGGAAGGACTCCAGTTCCTCCCAGAACTGACTCGGGTAAAAGCCCATATCCGCAGCCAGCTTCGGGACGTAAGGAGTTATCGCCGTAGGCTGGAGCCGGATCAGCCCGTCGAACAGGGATTCCACCCCGCTTCGCCGCGTCGCTGGGTCAAGCAGCAGTTTCCGCAAAGCGTGCAGGTGCTGTAAAACAAGCGGGCGCGCGTCCTCCAGCGCGGCGGCGAACAACTCCTCCCCGCCTTCCGAACTCAACAAATCGTCAGGATCCTTGCCCTCAGGCAGCTCGATGACATACACGTCGAGTCCGTAGTCCTGCAGCGTGTACATTCCTTTTATCGCGGCGTCCTGCCCGGCCGCGTCGCTGTCGTAGCAAATGTAACAGTTATTGCTGAAACGCTTGAGCAGCTTTGCCTGCTCCTCGGTGAGGGCCGTGCCCAGCGACGCCACCGCCTCGGCGTATCCGTGAATGTGCAGGCGCAAGGCGTCCATGTAACCCTCCACCAGAATCGCGCGCCCCCGCTCCCTGATCGAGTTCTTGGCCGTGTGAAGCAGGTAAAGGTTGCGCCGTTTGCTGTACAGCGTACTTTCCGGGCTGTTGACGTACTTCGCCCCCTCCCCGTCCAGAATACGCCCGCCGAAGGCTATAAGACGCCCCGACACGTCCCGTATCGGAAACATCACCCGCCCCCTGAACCGGTCGTAAAGCCCTCCGCGCTCACTCTCCTGCGCCAGCCCGGCGTCGATGGCGTCCCGGGCGGAGACGCCATCGTTTTTCAGCAAACGCCACATGGCGTCCCAGGAGTTGCTGCTCCATCCGAGTTCAAAGCGGGACGCCGTCTCGCGCGAGATACCCCGCCGCTCCAGGTAGGCCAGCGCGGCTTTTCCCTCCGGAGCCGCCAGAAGAGAACAAAACGCTCTCCCGGCAATCTCCATTACCTCTCTGAGTTCGCCGGAAGAGCGTTTTTTATTTGCCTGGTTTGATTTGTTTTCCTGCGGCGCGAGTTCCACCCCGGCGCGTTCCGCCAGAAGTTCGAGCGCCTGACGGAAGTCCAGCCCCTCCGTTTCCATGACGAAGGTGAAAGCGTCCCCTCCTCTGCCGCAGCCGAAGCAATGATAGTTCTGGCGTTCCTGAGAGACGTGAAAAGAAGGGGTTTTTTCGTCGTGGAAAGGACACAACCCGACGTAACCGCGTCCAGCCTTATGCAGGCGGACTTTGTCTCCGACGACTTCAAGAATGTCCAGCCGGTCTTTGACCCTGGCTACGTCGCCGCCCTGCGAATTCGAAATATTCGTCATTCTTCGAGCAGACGGGCCTCCAGTACCTGTTCGCGCTCGAAGCCCTCCAGGCGAAGATAGAAAGCCGCCGCGTCCATCAGCGCCTGCATGGGAGTCAAGCCGACTATTTCGCTGCCCGTGACGTTTACGCCGTAACGCGAGGCCTCGGATTTCACGGTTTCAAAAACACGGTGCAGCGGGGTGCTTGCGTAATCCGTCATGTTAACCGACACCTGAGCTATATTTCGATCCTCCAGCTTCAGGCCCATAGCCCGGCAATTAACGTAACCGCCCTTTGCGGCGCGTATGGCCTGGGCGATTTTTTTGGCGATCTCCACGTCCGGCGTGCCGAGGTTGATGTTGTAAGCCACCAGAAACCGCCGCGCGCCGACAACCGTCGCGCCGGCCGTCGGGTGCATGGACGCGGGCCCCTCGTCGGGCGCGCGTTCCGGGGTTTTGATTGCCTCTTTCAAACCCTCGTATCCGCCCTTCCTGACGTCGGGTAAAGCCTTCATCCCCGGTCTTATTGCGGCTGCTTCGTAAAAATATACCGGGATGGAGAGTTTTTCAGCGATTTCCCTGCCAAGCTCGCGGGCCAGCGCCACACATTCCTCCATGTCCACATCCAGCACCGGGATAAAGGGGATAACGTCGGTGGCGCCGATTCTGGGATGCGCGCCCTTGTGATTTTCCATGTTTATCAGTTCCGCCGCTTTGGCGCAGCAGGCGAAAGCGGCTTTTTTCACGGCCAGTGGTTCGCCCGCGAAGGTCAAAACCGTACGATTGTGGTCCGCGTCGGAGGAGTAATCCAGCACCTTTACCCCCGCCGCGCGCGCCTCGTCAATTATTGCGTTTATTACCTCCGGCCTCTGTCCTTCGCTGAAATTCGGCACACACTCCACTAATTTGGCCATATTTATATCCCCTTCAGCTTTTTCTTTCCACCCGCCCGCCGTTAGTGGCACGGCATATCGTAATGTTCGGGACTTTGCCGGTTTTTTCCTGGTAGCGCTCCGATACATAGCCGGCGAAAGTACCGGCGCTCATAACAGAGAGCAGCGCCACGACGCTCCCGCCAAATCCTCCGCCGGTCATTCGCGCTCCCAGACATGATTCATGCTTCCTCGCTATATCCACCATAGCGTCGAGTTCCTCGCATGAAACCTCAAAATCGTACCGTAGGCTCCAGTGGCTTTCGTTCATAAGCTTGCCGAACAGGTCGGCGTCATTATAGAACAGAGCGTTGGCAGCGGTTTGTACGCGCAGATTTTCGGAAATTACGTGCCGCGCGCGGTGGAAAACCACGTCGGTCATGCCGCCGCGTCCGGCGTACAGCATCTCCTGCGTGGCTTCCCGCAGCAGCGGTATGCCCAAAGCGCGGCAGGCCTCCTCGCATTGTTCGTGCCGCTCGTTGTAGGCGGAAGCCGCCAGAGAGTGGCGCGTCACGGTATCCAGCACCGCGACCGCCGTGCCGTACGGCAGTTCAAACAATCGGTGTTCCAGGCTGTTGCAGTCTATAAGAAGCGCCTTGCCCTCCTGACCGAGAGCGCATATGGTCTGATCCATTATGCCGCACTGCACCCCAACCCATTGGTTCTCCGCGCGCTGGCCCAGCTTCGCCAGCTTTTGCCCGGACAGTTCGTATTCCCCAATCTCCGAAAACGTCAGAAGCGACGTAACCTCCATCGCGGCCGACGAAGCAAGGCCGGCCCCCATCGGAACATCTCCCATAAGCACGGCGTCGAACCCGGCAAGCGGACGCCCCTCCTCCTGAAGCGCCCAGGCGCAGCCCTTGATGTACTCAAACCAAATATCCTGGTTCTTAACCAACTGCGCGCGCAGGTCGCACGTCAATTCACTGTCATAGTTCACGGAATATACTCTCATTTTTCCATCGTTCCGCGCACGCGCGCCCATCCAAACGGATCTGCTGATCGTCATGGGAAAGACATAGCCCCCGTTGTAGTCCGTATGCTCTCCGATCAGGTTTACGCGGCCCGGAGTGCGTACCCAAAAATCCGGTTCGCCTCCGAAGCGGTCTTGGAACGCTTTAATTACGTCGTCTTTGGTTATTTTAGAAAAAATCGGCATAAAGTCTCAACTCCTCTCATAAGCGGCGCGTTTTTATTTATTGTACATTGATTGCATAATTTATTGCACCGGAGTGCCGGTATTGTTTTTCAGGTATACGTCGTGAGCTCCGCCCTCCGTCAGGCTCATGGCCGAAATCAGAGTGATCCTGGCCTTCTGCTGGAACTCCCGCAGGGTCAGCGCGCCGCAGTTGCACATTACGGTTCGTATTTTGTGCAGCGTGACAGGCAGGTTATTGTGGAGGCTTCCCGCGTACGGAACATAGGAATCGACTCCCTCCTCAAAAGAAAGCCCGCTGCTGCCGTCCCCTTTGTCATACCTCTGCCAGTTCCTTGCCCGGAGCGATCCTTCGCCCCAATACTCCTTCACGTAATTACCGCCGACTATCAGCTTGCTGGTAGGGCTCTCGTCAAACCGCGCGAAATAGCGCCCCAACATGCAGAAATCGCTTCCCATAGCCAGCGCGAGGGCCAGGTGATAGTCCTGCACTATGCCCCCGTCAGAGCATACGGGAATATAGATTCCCGTTTCCCTGAAATACTCATCCCGCGCCGCGGCTACTTCTATGACGGCTGTGGCCTGTCCTCTACCGATTCCTTTCACTTCGCGGGTGATACAAATGGAGCCGCCGCCTATCCCAACCTTGACGAAATCCGCCCCCGCCTCCGCAAGAAAAAGGAAGCCCTCCCGATCCACCACGTTGCCCGCGCCTATCTTAACGGCGTCGCCGTATTTTTCCCGCGCGTATCTCAAAGTTGCCCTCTGCCACTCGGTAAAACCCTCCGAGGAGTCTATGCACAAAATATTCGCCCCCGCGTTGACCAGGGCCGGTATTCGCTCTTCGTAGTCCCGCGTGTTTACGCCGGCTCCGACTACGTAACGCTTGGATTCGTCCGTAAGTTCAAGCAGGTTTTTCTTGTTGGAGGTGTAGTCCTTTCTGAAAACCAACGCGACGAGGTGTCCGTCGGCGCTTAAAATGGGAAGGGTATTCAGCTTGTTTTCCCATATGACGTTATTGGCCTCTTTAAGGCTGATTCCCTCGGCGGCGTGCACTATTTTCTCAATAGGCGTCATAAACTCACGAACCGGCATGTCGGAGTTCATGCGCGTCACGCGGTAGTCCCGGCTGGTTACGATACCCGCCAGTTTCCCGTCATGCTTTCCGTCATCAGTTACGGCAACCGTGGAGTGACCGGTTCTGGACTTGAGTTCCAGAACGTCGGCCAGGGTATTGTCCGGCCTGAGATTGGAGACGCTGATCACGAAACCGGCCTTGTAGTCCTTGACCCTCTTCACCATCGCGGTCTGGCGCTCGATAGGCTGTGACGCGTAAATAAAGGAGATTCCGCCCTCTTTGGCCAGCGCTATCGCCATTTTGTCGTCGGAAACCGACTGCATGACCGCCGACACCAGAGGAATGTTCATGGAAAGCGACGGCTCCTCCCCCTGCCTGAACTTCGTCACCGGAGTCCTCAGCGACGTATTGCCCGGCACGCAGTCGGACGATGAATAACTTGGAACCAGCAGGTATTCGCTGAAAGTGCGGGACGGTTCTTTGTAATAGTAAGCCATTGCGCTCTCCTCCCGTATGTCAAAGTCTTGGCAGCGCGGCCAGCAAGGCGCGCGTGTATTCGTGCGAAGGGTTTTTCAGAAACTCCGCGGTCCTCCCCGACTCCACAATTTCCCCGCGGCGCAGCACCATGCCGCGCCGGGCTGCGTAGCGGGCCAGTAAAAGGTCGTGCGTGACCAGGATCATGGACATACCGGCCCCGATTCGCCGGTTCAAAACGTCAAGCACGCCGCCTCGCGTCGATACGTCCTGCATAGCGGTCGGTTCGTCGCAGAGCAGCAATTCCGGCTCCAAAATCAGCGCCCGCGCCACAGCCACCCTCTGACGCTGTCCGCCGGAAAGCGAATAACGCACCCGCGCGCCCCATAGTTCCTCGGGCAGCTTCAGCTCCGCCAGAAGCTCCTTAGCCTTCGCCCTCCCCTCGCCGCGCGCGTCCGCCGCTCCTTTGACGACTCGCCACGGCTCCAGCACGGCTTCGAGCACGGTCAACGAAGGAGGCAGCGAACCGTACGGATCCTGCGGCACATATCCGCAACGGCGGCGTGTCTCCAGCCGCTCGGCGTCGCTCATTGTCTCCAGGTCGCGGCCCCACAGCTCCACCCTTCCGGCCGCCGGTCTGACAAGGCCGAGAAGCGCGCGCAAAAGCGTCGTCTTCCCGCTGCCCGACTCCCCCACAATCGAGAGCGTTGCTCCCTGAAGCGCAGCTCCATTCCCTTCCATATCAAAAGATAGCGACTTCAACGCCCACACGCCGTCTCCGCGCCCTTTGAAAACGCTGTAACGCCCCTTGAAATGAACTCCAAGCCCGTCCACTTTCAAAAGCGTCATTGCCCTTCGCCTCCGTCCATGACCCGGATTGCCTGAATCAACCGGCGCGTGTACTCGTTTTTAGGGGAATTTATCACGTCGCGGGACGGGCCGCTCTCCAATATTTCGCCGTCCTTCATCACGATAAGCGCGTCGCATATGCCGGCGGCCAGGGGCAGGTCGTGCGTCACCAGCAGAAGCCCCATGCCGCGGCCGCGCGCAAGGGATACTATCATGTCCAGGACTTCCTTCTGCGTTATCACGTCCAATGCCGTGGTAGGCTCGTCCGCCAGAAGAAAGTCCGGCTTGCAGGCGAGAGCCGCAGCCAACGCCGCGCGCTGTTTCTGCCCGCCGGAAAGCTCGTGCGGATAGCGCGTCAGAAATGTACTTTCGAGCCCGACGGTACGCAGCAGCTCGGCCGCGTATTCCCTTCTTTCACGCCCCGGCATGTTCATATGCCGTTCCAGAACCTCCGTTATGTGCCGTTCTATGGAGAGATGCGGGGTGAAGGAGTTCATGGCTCCCTGAGGAACCAGCGCGACACGACGCCAGCGCCGGGTGTTGAGTTCCTCTTCCCCCAGCGCCGTAAGTTCCTCCCCGCCGCAGAATATCTGCCCGGACACCAGCGTCCCGGCCGGCAAAAGGCGCGGAATAGCCATAAGCACGCTGGTCTTGCCGCAGCCGGATTCCCCCGCAAGCCCCACCACGTCCCCCTTGCCGACGGAAAACGAACAATCGCGCACAGCGCGTGTCTCACGCGCCTCAGCGCCGCCCCCTCTATACGTAACCGACAGACTGCGAATCTCTATAGCGGATTTTTCATTCATAGGCATAAGCAAATTACCTCTAATTTTTCTGAGTCAGGCGGGGGTCGGCGCGTTCTTCCAGTTTGCGGCCGAGGCTCATGAATGTGAGGCATATCATGGAAATACCGAGGCCGGGGGGCAAAATCACCCACCAGGCCCCGCTGGTGAATGCCCCGAAGGCGTATGCCTCGTGCAGCATACGCCCCCATGACGGGACTCGCGGGTCGGAAAGCCCCAGAAAGGCAAGCCCGGCCTCCGCCAGAATGGCCCCGGGCACGCCCAAAGCCACGTTGGCCAGCAAAAGGGGCATAGCTTCAGGAATGAGATGACGGAAAAGAATGTAATTACGCCTCGCGCCGATGGCGCGTAAATTCTCCACCCAGGGGGCGTCCCGCAGCGACAGGGTCATGGAGCGCACGGTTCTGGCCGTCCCCATCCACGAAAAGGCGGACAGCACAAACACAAGGTTCCATAGTCCCTTTCCCCACATCCCCGCCGCGATCATCAGGACCGGCAAGGTAGGAATGGAGAGCAGAACGTCCACGGCGCGCATAATCAGAGTATCCGTCAAACCGCCTGCGTAACCTGAAAGCAGCCCCATAGAAAGACCCAGAAACGTCGCTATCAGCGTGGCGGCTATGCCTACTATCAGAGAGACGCGTATGCCCCGGATAAAAAGCACGGCGGCATCGCGCCCGCGGTGATCCGTGCCCAGCCACCCCCAGCGGCCCCCTTCGATTTTCATCGTGATTTCACCGCCCCCGACCAACGATAGAACGTAAGAGCCGCGGGACGGGAAAAGGATTGACGTAAGGTCGTCGAACGGCCTTACGCCCAGCGCTCTTTTGAAGGGTATGTCGCGCGCGTCCAAATCGAGCTCTCCCGGCTTGCCGGCCAGCACAAACCGGCCGCGCGGCGTAGTCCAGCCAACGAAGCCGTGGTCGAGGCGGCCGGTCAACGACACGCGCGCGGGAGGCTCGTATTCCCATTCAAGCGCAACGGTTTCACTGGACGTCAGCGCAGGCAGCCATTCGGGCAGTTCCTCAACAAGCTCCGGGCTTGTGACAGAGGCGTACAAAACAACCGTGGACGCGATGTCGCGGCTCAACCACCAGGGCTTGGAGTAAGGGGGCGCCTTAATGCCGTCTTTTTCCGGAAGCCCCGGCCCCCAAACGGCCAGGAATACCAATAAGGCAAGGCAGATTACCCCGAGGCGGAGCTTCATGCTTTGTCGGAATCCTCCGCTTCCCTGCTTCTGAAAGGCTCTGATATGAAGCCGGCCTGGTCAAGGTTGAAATGAATGCAGTTTTGCAGGTCGGACAAGGTGAAACAGTCCTCGCCGTAAGCCCGGCACTCGTGCATTTCGATCTCTCCCGTCTCCTTCACGGCCTCCTGCCAGTCCGGGAAGCGGTTGCGTATTTCGAGCGCGAGTTTTTCCGACTGCTCCCGGGCGTCATGATGGCGGTTCGAGTACACTATATAAAGTGAAAAAAGGTAGGGTACGTTGCCGGCAAGCTCTTCTCCGCGCGGATCGTAGTTTACCCAGTAACCCATCGCGTGTGTGGCGTATTTCTTCCCCTCTTTTTTCAAATAATTCCAGATAGGCATGGTACGCGCTACGAAAGCCCTGGGCAGGTCCCTGCGCCGGTAACGGAAGCTCATCCACGCCTGAAGCGTGGATTTGGCGGCTTCGTCTAAAGAAAAACGCTCGTCGGGCTGCAGCGCCGGAACGAGGTTGTGCTTGGAAAGCCCCAGTTTCGGCGACGCTTTTAACTCAAGCATTATTTTTTCCCCGTCCAGCAAATACGTCAGGTGCAGAATACTTGGGTGTTTTGCGTTCGTGTACGCCGGATGGGGCGCCGCAATGAGTTTTGCGTCGACAAACTCCACCACCGGCTCCAGCATGACGTTGTCGTTGATAATATCCCCGTCGTTCGACACAACGCAGAGATAAACGACGTCCTCCGCAAGATTCCGCACCAGGCCGGGGTTGTAGTTTCTAAGAGTTTCGACCTTGATGACGCTGCCCTGCCGCCAATTTGTGTCTCTGTTCCACATCGTCTCATCCCTCGCAATATAAGAAAGTAGCGTACTGGCCTATCGCGCTTTGCATGACGTGAAAAGGCTTGGTCGCCCCTTTGAATTTACGGCGCAGTTCTTCGGTTCTTTCGGCCGTTTCCCGCAATGTATTCAGGTTATCGTCCGTTATCCTGTCCTTCAGTTTTTCCAGAAAAAGTTCTCCGTCGGGCATAGGTTGCCTGAGCACCTGGTCAAGGCGCGGAACGTCCATTTCTTCCACCCGCTTCGCAATTTCTATAATGTAGTGCAACTGCATTTCTTCCTCCGCGCCCAAAGGCGCGCCGGCAAACCACATTCGCACCATCGTGGGCGAGACATTAAAAAGGAAAGCTATGTCGGCGTAGTTCAGACGCAGGGTTTTGGCGACCCACCTTAACCTATGCTCCGGCGGTCTTTTAAGTATGGCCGTTTCCGCAGCCGGCTTAGCCGGTTCCGATGGTTCCGACGGTTCCGACACGAGTTCCGCGTAAAGAAAAGTTTCGGCGGACGGCGAAGCATTGAGAGGCAGAGGGTCGGCGGACCGGGTTTCCTGAAGTTGGACGACGGGCGCCGCTTTCTCGTCCAGGACCAGCGGCTCGTCCGGCTTCAACTTCAACAGTTCCGCCATGTCCCTGTCCTTGTAGACCTCCAAAAAAAGCAGGAACGACACGTAAGCGACTACTTTCTGTATGTCCTCGCTTTTAAGCGAGCAGATCATCTGATAAAGCGTTTCACGTTCTTCCGAAAGGTTTTTAGCCATGCTTTCCCCCTCCTGCGATGTTTGCGTTACCACATGCCATTACATTATTTTACAGCAAATTGACCAATCAATGCGCGCCCTCCCGCCTCACTCGCGGGTCCACCAGAACGTAAAGCAAATCCGCCAAAAGGTTGCATCCCACGGTCAGCAGCGCCAACAGAAAAAACGCCGCCCCGGCGGAAGGGTAGTCGTGCGAGTTGATGGCCTCCAATAAAAAACGCCCCGCCCCGTGCAGTGAAAAAACCGTCTCCGTAATGACCGCGCCGCTGACCACCCCGGGAAGCGCCAGCAGGAGAAGCGTCAGCACCGGAGGCAGAATCGAGCGGAACGCGTGGTTCCACACCACGCGCCTATGGGACAGGCCCCGCGCCCTGGCCATCAACACGTAATCCTCGCCAAGCGCCTTGACCATCATGTTGCGGACGTAGAGCGCCCACCCGCCGAAGCTCAGAAAAACCAAAGAGAAAAGGGGAAGGGTCAGATGCCACAGGTAGTCGAAAAATGCCTTTACCCCCCCCGCGGGAGGCGGAACGGAACTCGTCCCCCTCAGAGGGAAAAGCGGCCATAAATACGCGAAGCACAAAAGCAGCAGAAGCTGCACGAAAAACGACGGGAATGAAAAGGAAACCGCGCCGCTCGTCAGCACAAGCCGCTCCGTTTTAGACCCTCGGTTCAGCGCGGCCTTAACCCCCAGCCATATCCCCAAAGCCGCCGACAGCAGCAGCGCCGGGAACAGCAGCGCCGCGGTGTTGGCCGCCCGGCTTCTCAGCTCATCCCACACCGGCTGCCCCGTCATCATCGACAGGCCGAACCGGAACGAAAGCATTTCCTTTATATAGACGACAAACTGCTCCGCCATAGGCTTGTCCAGCCCCCACTGCTCCGCGAGCTGCTGCTTGGCCTCCGGGGAAAACCTCGGGTCCATAATTCCCGTCAGGGGATCGCCGGGCATAATGCGGAAAATGAAGAAATTGAGCGCCAGCACCACGGCCAGCACGGCTATCGAGCCGCCGACGCGCTTCAGAAAAGCGTTCACGGCCGGCCTCCGGGAAATCTGAGGAAATAGCGCTCGTTGCGCGTCATATGCACAAATTCTCCCGTGCGGGAATTTCGGAACGTGAATGGCCCGGTTCCGATAAGCTCCGTCAGGACGGTTCCGTCTAACGCCCTGTGCGGTACGTTTGTCGGCTGCCACGTCCGCCAGTCCGGGACGTTTTCCAGAATATGTTTGGGAAGGATTAGCATACCTCCTATACGGCGCAGATGCCAGAAGCTGACGTCGCTTGTACGGATACGCACCGTTCTCCCCTCGACTTCGGTGGATACGATGTCCTTCACGCTGTCGAAAAAACGCGGTACTTTGTTGTCCCGTATGTATTCCAGTGAAAAGGCGACGTCCTCCGCGGTGAATGGCCGCCCGTCCTGCCATTCCAGCCCGGGACGCAGAGTGAAAGACAAAACGCTGCCGCCCTCGGGTTCCGGGTCGGGATATATGTCCCAGCTCTCGGCCAGCCACGGGATGTCCCCGAACGTGTAGGGGTTGACGGAGATAAGGGTATCGTAAACCGTCCCCAGCACAGTCCAGTCGTATGCCGTGGAGGACACCAGCGGGTTCAGGGTTCGTATTTCCTCCGGGATGTTCCAGTATATAGGCCGCTCCGCGCCGTCCTTCGGGGTCATGGAAATGAGAGTCAGGAGGTTGTCGGAGGTATATCTGTCGGTGGAGAAGATTCCGTCCCAGTCGTTGCGCGTGGCGGAAATGGCGTACCGGCTGTAAATCGGTATGACCGGCATAAGCCTTGAAAGGATTTTCTGCGCCTGAGAGGCCAGTACACGCGCCGCCGGTTCGTCGGGAGCGTAGCGCAGATCGCGCAGCACGGCGTCCAGCTCCGGGTCGGCGATGCCGCTCAGGTTGTACCCCCCTTCCACGTCCATGTCCGAGTGGTAAAAGGCGTATAGGTTATCCGGGTCGCGGCTCATACTCCAGGCGTTGGTGCAGGCGTCGAAGTCCCGGACGTTCACCCGGGCCAGCATGGTCT
>WRKN01000026.1 GCA_009778055.1 Synergistaceae bacterium | reverse complement strand
CTCGACGCGATGCAGGCCGCGATACTGGACGTAAAGTTCCGCTATCTTGAGGAATGGAACGCCGAACGCAGGGTTATCGCCGACCGGTACCGCATGTTTTTCGGCATGAAGAACCTGGGGGAAACCGTAAGTCTGCCCGCTGAACTGGAGGGCAACCACCACATATACCACCAGTACGTCATACGGGTTCCGAAGCGCGACGAGCTGATGCGGCATCTGGAAAATCTGGGGCTTTCCACGAGGGTATATTATCCCATGCCGCTGCACCTGCAAAGGTGTTTCGCCTTCCTTGGCTATTCTCCCGGCGACTTTCCCGAATCCGAACGCCTGGCGCGGGAATCATTGGCTCTGCCCATATTCAATGGACTCCTGCCTGAGGAGCAGGAGCGCCTCGTCAGCGCCATAGCGGATTTCTTTTGAAAAGCGTTTCACCGAAAAAACGGGCGGCAGGTTGCCGCCCAAGGCAACCAGAGCGTGTTTTCATATTGTAGCGTAGGCCCCGGTGTCGTAAAATAGCCTCGAAGAATACAAACATTAAACTACGCGAAAAGTGGGTGCGTTTTTTTGAATTGGGAAAACAGCGTTGTGATATCGGGTAAAGTACACTTCCTGAAGGGGCAGTCTGAAGGGGAGACGGGCACGGGGAAATATATGCAGTTCGCCGTCAAGCAGGAGAGCGAATGGGAAAGCGGGCCGAGGCGTGACTTCCTTACGGTGCGGGTATACGATGACGCGCTGCGGGAGCAGATTCTCGCAAAGAAAGACGGCGAGGACGTCACAGTCGAGGGGACGCTGCGCTCTTCCCGGGGAAGCGGCGTCAACTACGTCCGCTGCCGGTCGGTAAAGTAACCCAGGGCATAACCCCTGGACCCAAAGGGAGGTTTTCTGTTGAAAGCTGTAGGAGTTGATCTGGGCGGGCATAATGTGGCGGCCGGTCTTGTCGAGGACGGGGTGATAAAGGCCAGGGCGGAGGAACAAACAGACCAGACGCGCGAGCCGGGGCCCGTGATAGCGCAAATTGCCCGCATGGCGAACGCGCTTGGGGCGGGGAGCGAGGTTCCGACGGGGATATGTATACCCGGAGGAATTGACGCTAAGCGGGAGTGCGCCATGATGATAACGAACTTCGTGGGGTGGAACGGGCTGCCCATACGCCGGATGTTTGAAGAGGCGATCGGAGGCCGCGCCGCTATAGAGAACGACGCCAACGCCTACGCGCTCGGCGAGGGATTTGCGGGCGCAGCGAAGGGAGCGGACAACTACCTTGTGCTGACGCTGGGAACCGGAATCGGCGGCGGCATAGTATCGGGAGGACGCCTTTTGACGGGAGCCCACGGCATGGCCGGGGAAATGGGACACATAGTGCTTGGGCGCGACGAGCCGTGCGGACCGGGCTGCCGCGGCCTGGGACACCTTGAAGCCATATGCGGGGCCGACGCCCTGGAAAAAAAGGCGAAAGACATGGGCTTGGGTTCCGCTCCCGTGCTAAAGGAGCTGTGGCTTCGCAAAGACGAGCCCGCCGTGGCTCCGTTGTGGGATTTCGCCCTGGACAACATAGCGCGGGGGATAGCCTCGCTGATTCACGTTTTAGACCCGGAACTCGTGATCATAGGCGGCGGCCTTCGCAAAGGGGCAGGATTCATGGAACTGTTGGAAGCTCGTATTCCGCGTTATTTGGGCGAGCCTTTCAAGCAGACCCTGAAAATACGTTCATCCGAGCTGGACACCGACGCGCCGATCTTTGGGGCGGCGGCTTCCGCCCTGTCGCAGTTTTAGCGTAGTGAGTCAGGAATTCGCCTGTCCTTATACCGTCAGGCGCAGCGCCCGCGCCCGGCATGTGCGTTTTGTGGTCTCGTCCGACGGCTTGGCCGTGGTCGTGCCGAACAGGTTTTGCGTGTCGCGCGACCTTCCGCCGCTGCTGGAGGAAAAAAAAGACTGGATAGCCGGGGCGCTGGAAAAAGTCGCCGCTCGCGTCCAACAGAAAGCGGATACGAGCGGAGTGCCGGATGTTGTCGCCCTGCCGTCCCTGGAGGAGCAATGGCGCGTAACGTTCGCGCCATTGGCGAATGAACGGCTGACGGAGGGAGACGGGGTCCTGGTCCTGACGTCGGATTTCAGCGAAAACGAGGCCATAGCGGCACTCAACCGCTGGCTGCGCGTAAAGGCGCGCGCGCGGCTGCCTGAGCTTCTGGACGAAGAAGCCAGGCGGTATCTTTTTTCTTATTCCGGCGTGGCGGTCAAAGAACACAAAAGCCGTTGGGGAAGCTGCTCGTCAAAAGGCAACATCAACCTCAACAGCCGCCTTTTATTTTTGCCCCCATGCCTGACGCGGCACGTCCTGCTGCACGAGCTGTGCCATCTCAGGGAGATGAACCATTCAAAAGACTTTCATTGCCTTCTCGACAGCGTTGACCCGGACGCGAAAAAACACGCGGCTCAGCTCAGGCAGGCATGGAGCTTCGTCCCCGGCTGGGCGCTGCGCTGATATCAGAAGAGCCGCGTTGGTCATTGGCTCAGGCTATACACTATACTATTCCCCAGGAGGCGGTTTTTAGATGTTCCGTAAGGTGAAAAAGGTGAAAATTTTTCCATTGGCGTTGATTATGGCAGCGGGGTTTTTATATGGCGCGTTCGGCGTTCTTCGCCCGGGGGCGGCTGCGGCTTCCGGCGTGGTTTTTGAAGTGGACGCGGACACTCCGGTCGTGCCGGCCGGGGAAAGCCGGAGCGTAACCGTCAGAGCCCTTGTCCGGCCGGACGGCGGGGCTGTGAGAAAACGGATTCCCCTGGCGGTGGCGTTGGTGCTTGACCAGTCGGGTTCCATGCGCTCCGAAAACAGGATTGAGAACGCGAAACTCGGGGCTATGAAGGCCCTGGAGAGGCTGGGCGCAGGGGATGTGGCCACGCTGGTCGTCTATGACAGCGAGGCTTCGGTGAAGGTTCCGCCTATGCCGGCTTCGGAAAAGAGCGTTTTTTCCAAGGCGATCTCCGGCATCAGGGCGGGCGGTTCCACCGCTCTGTACGACGGAGTGCGCCTCGGCGCGGAACAAATTCTCCCGTTCGTGAACGACGGCTACGTGCCGCGCATAATCCTGCTGTCCGACGGGATAGCGAATGTGGGGCCGTCCTCGACCCGTGAGCTGGCGAACCTCGGCCGGACTCTGGCGGAGCGGGAAATGACCATCACCACCATAGGGCTGGGACTGGATTACAACGAGGACCTGATGACGGCCTTGGCCGCCGAAAGCGGCGGTAACGCGTACTTTGCCAGACGCGCGGAATCGCTTTCGGACATATTCACGCGGGACATGATGGACGCCACCTCTCTCACGGCGCGCAGAGTCAGGGTGACGCTGACGTGCGCTTCCGGCGTCAGGCCGATAGGCGCTATAGGGCGGAAGGGCTCCCCAAAAGGCGGAACAGCCATCGAGGTGTACATTGACAACCTATACGGCGACGAGAAATACGCCCTTTTCGAGATAGAGATTACTGCCGCGGAAAACCCAGAAAAAACGGCCGTTCTGGACGCCGCGACGCTGAAACTGGAATACCTGGACCCAACGACGGACTCGGTCGTGGTTATGGAGGCTCCTTTGACGCTGACGCTGGCGGCGGACGCCGGTGAAGTCGAGAAAAACCGCCGTGACGACGTTGTTGTCCAGGCGGCGATTGCCCGCAACGCGGAAATCCGGGAAGAAGCGGTGCGTCTGGCGGACGAAGGCCGCTCCGACGAGGCTGCCCGAGTTTTGCGGACTCGCGCCGAGTCTCTGGCCGCGATGGCCCCATCCCCCATGGCTATGGAGCCGGAAATCAAAAGCGAAGTGGAAGATTTGGAGGCGTTGTCGGCAGTCCTGCTTGAAGAGAAAAACATGTCCTCGGAGCAGAGGAAAAACGTCCTCTTTCAGATCTATAGACAACAAAATCAACAAGCGCCGGTCCCCGAAAAACGCGAGAACGTGGAATAACGCCTGACGTGATGACGCCCGCGTTCCTCCCGGACGGGGGAGTGGTTTGTTTTACGGGCGGCGGGGGGAAAACGACGCTTATGCTGCGCCTTGCGGAGCGTTTGAGGCGGGATTCCGCGGTGATCGTTACGTCAACCGCCAAAATGGCGGAGTCGGAGGCCGAGCCGGAGAACGTCCTGCTGACAAAAAACTATCCGTCGATATTTTCGCCCGCTTTCCTGTCCGGGGTAAAAAATATTATCGAATCCCGTAAAACGGTGTTTCTGTTTCGGGATTTGGAAGGTGATAAATATATCGGCCTGCTTCCGGAAGAAATTTCTTCGCTGCGCGACATGAACCCGGCCTCGTGGATTTTGGCCGAGGCCGACGGCGCTTCGCGTATGCCCTTGAAGGGCTACGCGGAGCACGAGCCTCCGCTTCCCGGGAGTTTCGACTGTCAGGTGGTGGCGGTAGGGACCGACGCTTTAGCCCGGCCGATGAACGAATCCACGACGGCCCGGTTCGAGATTTTACGGCGGTTTCTGGGGGCGGAAAGGAACGCGGTCCTTACGCCGCCGCTTTTGCTGCGTCTGCTGACCAGCCCGGACATGTACCTGAAAAACTCCCCGCCCGGCGTGAAGCGCGTTTTGTGCGTCAACAAATCGGACCTGACGGCGCGGGACGCCCTGCTCCCCTGGCTGGATTATCTGCGCTCCCATCTTTCGCGGTATCATGGGATATGGGTGACGGGTCGGGGGGAAGAATATTTTTACGAACTTTTATGAAATACTCCATATTCATGGTGTTTCTTATATTTTGCAGGACATAAACAACTATATTTCCGAGCAAAGTAAGGCGGGTTCATGAGCTGAGAAATTTGAAAAATGGGGTGTTCGGGTTGAACGGTTACTCGAAAAGTTTTGTATTTATTTTTTCAGGCTTGTTGGGCGCCGTATTTTTCATATTCGTATATGGAGCAAAGGTACTGGATTTCACATATACGGACTGGCTCATGATGGGCGGAGACCCGACGCAGTATTATTTGGGCTGGGAGTTTTTCAGAAATTCAAATTGGTCTTTTCCCGTCGGGCTTGTAGACAGTTTTGTTCACCCTTACAAAGAGTCTATTATGTTTAGTGATTCGATTCCTTTATTTGCAATACCCTTCAAGGCGCTTTCGTCCCTGTTGCCGGATAAATTTCAGTATTTCGGCCTTTTTGGCATATTGACGTACATTTTGCAAGGCGCTTTCGGAGGTTTGATATTGAAAAAACTAACAGGCAATACCGTTTTCAGCATTGTCGGAAGCCTGTTTTTCACCATGGCGTCATTTTTGACCTGGCGAATGTTCGGCCATACTTCGTTGTCGGCCCATTTCATAATTCTGGCTTCAATTTATGTGTGCATCACCAAAGACGCAAACAGAAGCTCAGGCAAAAATATCTTGATATGGAGCGGTTTACTGGGCATATCGGTAACTATACATCTTTATTTAACGGTAATGGTATTCGTTTTTATGGCGGCTTATTGGATAGACAATATCTTTGAACATAAAAGCCTTATGAAAATTTATGCCGAGCTTTGTATCCCTATCGCTATATCACTTATCATAATGTACTTGATTGGCGCTTTTTATAGTGAAGCGCCGAAAGGGACTCCCGAACCTCTTGGTTTTTATGGCACGAACATTAATTCTATCGTCAATCCCGGCGGTATGTCCAAATTTTTAAAGGATTTGCCGTTAGCTACGGGAGGTCAATACGAAGGTAACGCATATATAGGCTACGGAATGATATTGTCCATGTTTATAGCTTTATTTATTTTTGCGTGGGATATCAGGTTTTACGCTTTAAAATTTACCGACAAAAAAACGGGCCGAAGAACATTTTTGGGTATACTTATATTTATTACTTTTTATATTATTGCGTTAAGCCCTGTTATCGCTTTAAATGATGGAATATTATTTACTTATGGGGTATCTGGGTTTGACTGGAAGATATTGAATATTTTCAGGGCGTCAGGCAGGTTTATTTGGCCTGCTGTTTACATGATAATGATTACAACAATTTTCATGATAAGTAAATTGAACAAATACGCGTCTACTGCCTTGTTATCTATTCTGGCCTTTGTGCAGTTCCAGGATATGGCGAATTATTTTAACGCAAAGGGCGCGTACTTCAGGCAAGAGCAAAAATGGGAAACAAATTTGAAGTCAGGCATGTGGAGTATTATTGCAAAAGACTATAAACATCTGTTTTATGACGGCAGTGTCGAGAATTTGCACGGGAATGTGTTATCCGTTGCGAAGTTTGCCGTGGAAAACAAAATAACGGTAAACGATTTTCATCTCGCAAGAAAGGATTGGAGGGCGATTGAAGCGTATAAGAGAAGTACGCTTGATAGATTGAGCAATGGCCGTGCCGAAAACGATACCGTATATTTCTTTAGCGGTCTGCCTGAGCCGTCAACATTCAGGGATTTGTTCTTTTATCAATTTGACGGAATGACGGCGGGGTTTTCAAAGCAAATAGAGAACGCCGAGCATATGCAGGGCGTAACGTTGATTGAGAAGTAAAGGGGAGGTGTGGTTACATGCAAAACTCAGCGGTAACAATCGCAGAGGAAACGACTGGAACGGAGCGTGTGTCAATTTTTGATTTATACGCTTCACCAGAAAAAATAGCGGAACAGCTTAAACGCTCCGGTCAACTTGTCTTAACCAACAAGGAACAACCGATGGCGGTTATGGTCAACGTTGACGATTCAACGATGGAAGATACGCTTCTTGATTTGTTTCGGCTGCGAGCGCAAAAAGCGGTAAAAGCGATACAGGAGGCTTCCGTCAGAAGCGGCCTGTCAAATATGACTTTGGAAGAAATAAATGCAGAAATCAATGCGGTCCGCGCTGCAAGAAAATCCAGATAAGCCCAAGGCGGTACTGGATACTAACTGTGCTCCGCCTTTCATGACAGTCAAAAAACGGAAATGAGGCAGAAAAATGATCCGCTCTCTTTGCGGCGAGGTGCTTTCTGTTACGGAAACGTCGGTTATACTGGACGTGGGTGGTTTGGGGTTCGATATATTGTGCTCCAGGGGGGGGCTTGCGCTGTGCAGTCCCGGAGGGGCGGCCCGTCTCACCGTTTATTTGCAGATATCCGAGGCCGGGGCCTTCCTTTTCGGCTTCGCCAACGAGGCGGAGCGCGAGCTTTTTCTCAGGATTATCCTGATAAAAGGCATAGGGGGGCGAACCGCCATGACGATTTTGAGCGTCCTGTCAGCGGACGAGATCGTCCGCGCCGTCTCCCTGGCCGACGTAAACGCGTTTATGCGCGTGCCGGGAATAGGGAAAAAAACGGCGGAACGGCTTTGTTTCGAGCTGAAAAACGTCCTGCCGGCGGAACTTATCTCCGTGCTCCCGGGCGGATTTTCCGCCCAGTCCGCCCCGTCTGGGCGCGTTTCCGACACCGTGGCGGACGCGCTGCGGTCGCTGGGGTTTGCCCAGACGGACGCGGTTATGGCTTTGAGTATGGTTCGCGCCGCCCTGGGGGAGGATTTTGAAAAACTGGACGAAGAAAAGCTCCTGAAGGCCGCGTTGAAAGAGCTGCAACGTAAGTAAGTAAATAAATAAAAAAATAAAAATAAATAACTTTAGCGAACGGAGAATTTTATGCCGGAAGAAAAAAAGCCCGACTCGGAAAACCGATTTTTCTCGCCTTCGCGCGACCCTGACGACCTTACCCTCCGCCCGGTCACGCTTGACGGGTTCATAGGGCAGGAAAAAGTGAGGGAGAAGCTCCATATATACATGCAGGCCGCCAAGGGGCGCAGGGAACCGCTGGATCACGTCCTTTTCTACGGGCCGCCCGGCCTTGGCAAGACGACGCTCGCCGGTATCATAGCCCGCGAGATGGGGGGGCAGCTCCGCACGACCACCGGCCCCGCCCTGGAGCGCGCCGGAGACCTGGCGGCGATAGTTTCCAACGTCGAAAGCAATGACGTCCTGTTTATTGACGAAATACACCGGCTCCCCGCTCAGGTGGAGGAGATACTTTACCCGGCCATGGAGGACTTCGCCCTGCACATCATCGTGGGCAAGGGGCCGCTGGCCAAGACGATATGCCTTTCCCTTCCCCGCTTCACGCTCTGCGGCGCAACCACCCGCTTTGGGCTTCTGACCTCTCCCCTGCGAGCGCGCTTCGGCATAGTCGAGCAGCTTTCCCTCTACACGGAACAGGAACTGGCCCTTATAGTGCTTCGCGGCGGCCGGACGCTCGGGGTGGAAATATCGGACGACGCCGCGGCCGAGGTAGCCAAACGGTCGCGGGGCACGCCGCGCGTTGCCCTGCGCCTCCTGCGGCGCGTGCGCGACGTGGCGGCCGTCAAGGGAACCGGCGCCGTCACGGCTGATATAGCGCGCCGCGCGATGGACATGCTGGACATTGACCCGGAGGGGCTGGACGAAGGCGACCGCAAAATCCTTTGCACGATAATCGACCTTTTCAAAGGAGGCCCCGTGGGGCTGACCACGCTGGCGGCAGCGCTGAACGAGGACTCCCAGACCATAGAGGACATATACGAACCCTACCTCATTCAGAAGGGCTTTTTGGAGCGCACCCCTCGCGGGCGTAAAGCGACAGCCGGGGCCTATGCCTACCTCGGCAAAAAAGCCCCGCCCGAGCCTGGCGAAACGCTGCTGCTGCCGCTGGGTCAGTGAACCGGGAACGTCATAGGAATGAAAAAGTTGCGGTGTCCTTTTGAACATTGTATAGTTATGCCATTGACTGGATGATGATGAACGAGGCGGCAAAGAGGCGTATCGGAGGTTTTGTTAATGAAAGCAATCAAGAGATTGACATTCGCGTTTCTTTCCGTGCTGTTGCTGCAGGCTGTGTTTTGGAGTTATCAAAATCCCGGCGCGGCCAGCGAGAAAATCAACGTGGCTGATGCGCAGAGAGCGTGGATGATCGGCCTCGACGCCGCGTTCGCGCTGATGCTCGTCTTACTGACGGTCATCTACATAAAAGACAGGAAAACAAAAAAGATCATCGCGGAGCAGGCGGCCACGCTTATCACAGAGCGGCAGCAATTGGAGGCCGCCATGCTGGAGCAAGAGCAAATGTCGTCAAGGATTGAATCTATCATCGGAAATCTCCCCGGAATGGTATATCAATGTGTTTACAACCATCCTATCTATCCCCTTACCTTTGTCAGCGAAGGCAGCAGGGAACTCATCGGGTACGCGCCGGAGGAACTGATCGGCGCCGATAACATGGTCGGCGGCATCAACAAGTATATGCAAATGGTGCACCCCGACGACCTGGAAAGTATCGCGAAAAAGTCCGAGGAAACTCTTGAACTCGGTTTGAACTATGAGCACACGTACCGGCTCATCATGAAGGACGGCTCTGTCAAATGGGTTTGGGAGCGTAACAGAGTGCTGGAGTGGAACCCGGACGGCAGCCCCTATCTGCTCGACGGCTATGTGTTCGACATCACCGAACAGCAGCAGTTGGAGGCCGCTAAGGCCGCCAATCACGCGAAATCCGAATTTTTAGCCAAGATGAGCCACGAGATACGCACGCCGATGAACGCGATTTTGGGTATTACCGAGATCCTGCTTCAGGATGAAACGCTTGCGCCAAGCATAAAGGAAGCGCACGGCAAGATTTACAATTCGGGTGAACTGCTGCTCGGCATTATCAACGACATACTGGATTTATCCAAAATCGAGGCGGGCAAGCTGGAATTGACGCAGGGCGAATACAGCGTCGCAAGCCTTATCAACGATACCACGACCCTGAACGTGACGCGTATAGGCGACAAGCCGATTGAGTTTGAGCTCTCCGTGGATGAAAACACGCCGGCTGCGCTGTTCGGCGACGAGCTCCGCATCAGGCAGATTTTGAACAACCTGCTTTCCAACGCGTTCAAATATACGGAAAGAGGCGTTGTCAAACTCCTGATATCCGCCTGCGCCGGCGATAAACAACCGGAGGAGACGACGCTTGTCATTAAAGTAAACGACACAGGCTGCGGTATGACAAAAGAACAACTGAGCGTGGTGTTTGACGCATATACCCGTTTCAACGCGGAATCAAACCGTATGACCGAAGGCACGGGACTCGGCATGAACATTACATACAATCTGGCGCGTTTGATGAATGGTGAAATTACTGTAAAAAGCGAGCCGGGCATAGGCACGACGTTTATTGTGCGTTTGCCGCAAAGGACAGCAGGCGGGGGCGTATTGGGCAGGGAATTGGCGAAAAGCCTTCAGGAATTCCGTATAAACAGCGCCAAACATATAAGAAGAGCGCAGGTAGTGTTAGAACCGATGCCCTATGGCAGCGTCCTTGTCGTGGACGACGTGGAATTGAATCTATACGTTGCCCGGGGGCTCCTGGCTCCTTATAAATTGTCGGTGGACACCGTCATGAGCGGATTTGACGCAATCGACAAAATCAAGAGCGGGAGCGCGTATGACATCGTGTTTATGGATCATATGATGCCGAAAATGGACGGCATGGAGGCGGTGAAAATCATACGCGGCCTGGGCTACACGCGCCCCATTGTCGCGCTGACCGCCAACGCCCTGGCAGGGCAGGCGGATATGTATCTGGCAAACGGTTTCGACGGCTTCATTTCCAAGCCGATCGATGTGCGGGAGCTGAACACCGCGCTGAAAAAATTCATACGCGCTAAACAGCCGCGCCCTTAACCAAAAAAACAAAAAGGTGGATAAAAACTATGCCGATGCTCAAACTTGAACCTAGTTTCAAGGACTACATCTGGGGTGGAAATAAACTGATTACGAAGTTTAATAAAAATTACCAGGGAGAGCGCCTGGCCGAATCCTGGGAATTATCCGTTCACCCGGACGGCCTTTCAGTCGTCGCCGGCGGAGCTGGAAAAAGCCTCCGGGAATATCTGGAGCGGGCCGGGGAAAAGGCTTTGGGGAAGAATTGCGAAAGGTTCAATGAGTTTCCCGTTTTAATAAAGCTGATTGACGCAAAACAGGATTTATCCGTTCAGGTGCACCCGGATGACGCTTACGCTCTTAAGAACGAAAATCAATATGGGAAATCCGAAATGTGGTACGTGGTGGAATGTGAGCCGGACTCGTACCTGTACTATGGATTCGCCAAGTCAATCAGCCCCGGGGAGTTCTGCGAAAGAATCGAGTCCGGTACTCTGATGGAAGTTCTAAACAAGGTTCCCGCAGAAAAAGGCGGCGTTTTTTTCATCGAGGCTGGGACTATACACACCATCGGCGCGGGGGTTTTGCTCGTGGAGATTCAGCAAAATTCAAACGTGACCTACCGCGTATATGACTATGGACGCACCGATAAGGATGGAAACCAAAGGGAGCTTCATGTTGAAAAAGCCCTGGACGTTACGGACACAGGGCCTGCCGCCAGCAAGAGCGCGGTTCCCCATCTGGCGAAATGCGAACATTTTACGGTGGATAAACTGTACCTGGATGGACGTATCGTCAGGGAATTGAGAGGGGAAGTGAACGAACTCTCTTTTTTGAGCATTGTTGTTTTAGAAGGCGGCGGCGGCATACGGTGCGCCGGAGAAAGCATGGAGTTCAAAAAAGGCGACAGCTTCTTCATCACCGCCGGAAGCGGGGAATATACCATAACCGGAACCTGCGAGGCTCTTGCCACCTATGTGGGGTGACGGCTTATCACTCAAAAATCCCGCGAACCCATTCCTTTTGGCAAGGGCCGCGGGATTTTTTTATTTAAGCTTTTTACCGGGTTTCGGAGGTTACAGGTTGTCCTTTGTCAGTACTGTTACTCCGGTATCGACCGGCGTTGGGTCTACGGGCTTGCCCTCAAGAGCGTTGACAGCGGTCTTTACTCCCTCATAGCCCATTACGCCGGGGTTTTGGGCCATGGTGGCGATGAGGTGACCGTTCCTGATCAGCTCAAGCAGGGCGTTGGACGTGTCGAAGCCCACCCCGAGAACCTGGTCTCCGGCCTCCTGTATGGCGTTGCCTACGCCTGTCGCGGAGCCTTCGTTAGCCCCGAAGAGCCCTACCACGCCCTGGGTGATGAAGCTGTCCGCGATTTCCTTGCTTCTCAGCACGTCGCCCTCGCCGTACTGCGTTTGGAGAATCGTGTAGTTTGTTCCCTCGAAGGTTGCGCGGAAACCTTTTTCCCTGGCAACCGTGGAGGCCGTGGCCGCGTTCACGTTGACTATGCCGAGCCTGCCCTCGTTCACTCCGGCCGCCTGAAGGGCCTTGAGCAGTTCCGCGCCGGCAGTCGCCCCGGCGGCTTCGTTATTCGTCGTGAATGTTGCCTCGGCAGGGAAATTGGCAGGTGAGTCCACGTAGATTATCTTCACTCCGGCGTCTACCGCTTCCCTCAGCGCGGAGGTAACGGCGTCCGGGCCGTTGGCCGCCAGCAGAATAGCGTCCGCCCCGGCAGCCACGGCGTTGTTGATAAATTCGATTTGTTTCGCGTCATCCTTCACGTCCGGGGCCGTCCAGTTGTAATTGACATTGCCCAGTTCGGCGGCGGCCTTCTCGGCGCCTTCGTTTACGCCAGCCCAGTAGCGGTCCATTTGATCCATCGTTATCAGCGTGATCCTGTAATTAGCTGCACAGGCCGCCCCGGAGAGCGCTAAAACCAACACCAAAGTCAAAAACAAACGAGCCGTCTTCATAGTCGAATCCTCCTGATTTTTTTTGTATTCTTTTCAGAGCGTTTTTTGGCGCGGGCCACGGTATACTCACAGTCCTCCTTTTCTATTATTCCGGCTCCCTCGCCTCTAATCGGGCTTTTTTCAGCCTCCATTTGCCGCTGCGCACGATAATATCGAGCAAAACGGATATGACCACTATGATACCAACCGCTATGTTTCTGATGGCGACGGGGGCGTTAGCCAAAACCAGGCCGTTTTGAAGCACGCTCCATATGGACGCGCCCACCACGGTGCCCAGAAGAAGCCCCTGGCCGCCCAAAGTGGAGATGCCGCCTATGACCGACGCCGCCACCGCGTACAGCTCGTACATGGTTCCGGCGTCCATAGTACCGACGCCGCCTGTGGCGCAGACGATGAACCCCACCACACAGGAACAGAAGGAGCTGACGAGATACGCCTTTGTCACAGTCGCGGTGACGTTGATACCGGACATGCGCGCGGCCTCGATGTTGCTTCCGACGGCGTAGATGTGGCGGCCGGTCTTCGTGCGGCTCAGAATGAAGTTAAACGCCAGCCAGAGCACTGCCGCAATCAGCACTGGAGTAAATATGAGAGTTTCGCCGTGGTAAATAAATTTGCGGACGCTTTCCGGCAGCCAGGTCAATTCAGGAATCGTAAAGCGTATGCTGCCGTAATAGAAAAAGTCGCGGAAATATCTGGCTCCCGCTCCTATGGAGTCCGTGTTGCGGTTGTTGTTTACAATCTGGGCTACGCCCCTTGCAATAGTCATTGTGCCGAGCGTCGCTATGAATGGCGGCAATCCGCACCTGGCGACAAGCTGGCCGTTTATAAAACCGATGGCCAGGCAACAGGCGAGCGTGATTATCACGGCCAGCCAAGGCGCAAGCCCCAAAGACAGCCACGAGTTTCCGCCCGTGGTCATCAGGGTCGCGGAGATCATGCTGCTCATGCCGACGACGGAGCCTATGGACAGGTCGATGTTACCCGTTATCAGGACGTAGGACTGGGCTATGCCTATAATGAGTATGGGGGCGGTCTGCCGCGCCAGATTGCGCAGGTTTCTCTGCGACGTGAAGTTTTCGCTCAAAAAGCTGAACACGATGAATATCAAAATCAGCCCGATCGTCACCGTGATAACCTGAGGCATACCCCTTGTCGCCAAGATTCGCCTCATAAAGCCGGGTTTGTCCCGTTTTACGTTCATATCGCTTCCTCCAGGCGGCCGCGCCCCAAAGTTTTTATCTCGAACTGAGTCGCTTTTTCGAGAATTTTGTTCTGCGTCGCCTCGGACGCGGAAAATTCACCCGTGATCCTGCCGTCGCACATCACGATTATACGGTCGGCAAACCCGATGATCTCCGGCATTTCGGACGACACGAAAAGAACGCCGATTCCCTGTTTTTTCAGGTCGTTCATGAGGTTGTATATCTCTACTTTGGCCGCCACGTCAATACCCCTCGTCGGTTCGTCGAAGATGACGACCCTGGAGTTGCGCGCCAGCCATTTTCCCAACACTATCTTTTGCTGGTTACCGCCGGAAAGGCTTCCGGCGTTTATCTCCGGGCCGGACAGTCTGACGGACAAATTTTTGATGGTAAGCTCCACCAAGTCGTCCTCTTTTTCACGGTTCACGACGGACAGCGCATTGCAAAGGGTTTCCAAGTTGGGCAGGGCTATGTTTTCTCTGACGGAAAGCCTTACGCATAACCCGTGTTTTTTGCGATCCTCGGGAATCAGCACCACACCGGCCTTAATGGCGTCCGCGGGTTTTTTGATAGAAAGGGTTTTTCCGTCCAGGCAAATTTCTCCGCTGTCCCTGGCGTCCACCCCGAAGATGGCGCGGGTCAGTTCCGTCCTGCCGGCCCCCATCAGACCGGCTATCCCGACGATCTCGCCCTCGTTCAGCGAGAAGGAGACGTTTTTAACCCTGCCGCCGGCCGACAGATTTTTGACCTCAAATATTTTCCTGCCTTCTTTGCCTTCTTTATTCACCGCGCACTCAACCCGGGGATATTTTTCCTTTATCTCGCGCCCCACCATCAGCGAGATGATGTCTCCCATGGAGAGGTCTTTGAACGGGGCGCTCCTGATGAAATGCCCGTCCCGCATGACGGTCACCCGGTCGGCGATGTGCTGCAGTTCGTCCAGACGGTGGGAAATGTATACGATACCGCAGTTTCCTTCGTCCCGCAGTTTTCGTATTATCACGAAAAGGTCGTCGATTTCCTTGGCGGTAAGGGCCGACGTCGGCTCGTCCATTATCAGGATGCGGGCCTTCATTGAAAGGGCCTTCGCTATCTCGACCAACTGTTGTTTTGAAACTGAGAGGTCAGCCACAGGCATATCGGGATCCATGTCTATATGCAGGCTGTCCAAAATCATGGCGGCCTGCCTGCTCATTTCATCCCTGGCAAGCATTCCTTTCCTCGTTATCTCGCGCCCCAAAAAAATGTTGTCGGCAACCGTGAGGTGGGAGCAGAGGTTTAACTCCTGATGAATCATGGCGATGCCGCGCTTTTCGGCTTCTTTCGGCGTCATGTTTCCGACGGGCGAACCCATGATTGTGACCGTGCCCGCGTCCCTCGTGTAAACTCCGCTCAATATCTTCATCAAGGTGGATTTGCCGGCCCCGTTCTCCCCGAGAAGCGCGACAACCTCCCCGGCACGCAAGCTGAAACTCACGTCGGTAAGCACCTTGACCCCGTAAAACGACTTGTCAATATGAGCGCACTCAGCCAAACAGTCCATATGCCTCACCTAGACTTCCGTTACGATATTGTTACAATACTTTATCATCCTATATCTATTCATGCCCAGCGTCAAGAGTTGTATAAGGCCGCCAGATACCGAGCGCGGTCAGTTGGCGCGTGGCCTCGCCGCTCCAATCTGAGTTGCTTTTGGGCGACGCGGGGCTGGGGTGCAGAATTTTTACAACCCTGACACCGGTCATTCCTTTCAGCGCTTCTTCGGCGCGGCGCGCCGCGAAAGAGCCGACGCCGACGACGTACCGTGGGGTCAGCGCGTCAACTACGGCGCGCAGATGTACGTCGCACGCCCCGTAGAGCAAAGTACGCTCGTCCGGCCTGAGCTTGTCGGGCGTCAGGTTCCTTGCCCTCTCCTTTTCCTTTGCGGATAAATATGTCTCTATAAATAGCAAAGGGCAATAGTTGACCACGAAGTTCCGTTTGAAAAACTCCTCCGCCGTTCCGAAGCGCTCCCTGAAAAGCCCCCACAACCGCTTGCCGCTGACCTCGGATCGTTTGCACAGATAGCCGTCCACCGGGTATCCGGGCTGTACCTCGTCAGGGCTGCCGACGGCGGCGGAAATCCCGAGCCAGTCTCTCACCGCCGCCACCTCTCCAAATGGAACTCCCGTCTGAGCCATACCCCAGGGACCGGGGTTCATTCCCAGAAAGAGCACACGTTTCGCCGTGCCGCCGTAGCGGGCGACATACTCCTCGAACGCCCCCCACGCGTAGGCAAGGGGATTGTATACGTGCGACACAGGACGGGCAAACGTCATTCCGCTTAAGTGATCTTTCAGTTCCGCGGCCGCTTTCAACTGCTTCTTAACTATGCTGGAAAACATGGGGGCTTCCCGTGCTTCCGGTTTTCCATTCACGTCAGGCTACTTCGATCACAAATTTATTCGCGATGCCGTCCAGCTCTGCAGCCTGCCCGGCCAAAGTCTGGCTGAAGTCGGTAATTTCGTGCATGGAAGCCAACTGTTCTTCAGTCGCCGCCGAAATATTCTGTATCTGTTCGGAAATATCCCGGCTCAAACTATGTATCCTATGCGAGCCCGATAAAATGTCACGGCACTCTTTGCCCATCACGTGAATGAATTCCGTGATCTCCTTAATCTGGCTGGAAGTCTGGACAATAAACCCGGCGATTTCCTTAAAGGCGCCGCCCGCGTTGCCCACCAGCTCCGAGCCGGTTTCCACCTCTTTGGTGCCTGCCTGCATGGCTTGCACCGCGTTGGCGGTGTCGTTCTGAATGGCGTCGATCAGGCTTGAGATTTGCTTGGTTGCTTCTTGGGACTGTTCGGCCAGTTTCCTGACTTCTTCGGCGACCACCGCGAAGCCTCGGCCCTGTTCGCCGGCCCGCGCGGCCTCAATGGCGGCGTTCAGCGCAAGGAGGTTGGTCTGTCCGGCAAGGCCGGAAATTGTCTCAACGATCTGGCCGATTTCGTTGGAACGCATACTCAGGCTGGTTATTTCCTTTGCCAGGTTTTCCACCGTATTTTGAATGGAGGACATTTGCTTGACGGCCATTTCCACAGCCTGGCCGCCTTTTTCGGTGGCTTCGGCGGTTTTGGCGGAGGTGGAATCAACGATATTGGCGTTGGCGGTAATTTGATCGATTTCCGTCGAAAATTTTTCCAAGGCGTCGACCGCTCCGCTGACAATAGCCAACTGCGCTTCCGCTCCTTGCGCCACGTTCGTCGCAAACGTCGCCACGCTGTTGGCGGCTTGCGACGACTGATTGGTGTTGATTTTAAGCTCTTCGGATGAAGCCGCCACGTTGTCGGCGCTTACTTGAACGGTGTTTAAAATGCCTCTTAAATTTCCCGACATGATGCTGAAGGATTTTTCCAGCGCTCCTATTTCATCGTCACGGGTCACTTCAATCTTATGGAAAATATTGCCGGCGGCGATTTCGTTTGAAAACGCAATTATGGAGTTGAGGGGGGTGATAATCGATCGGGAGATAAAGTACCCCAACGCCGACGCCAGTACCACGCCGAAAATAATTATGCCTATCATTATCGTCATTGCGTAATCGTAACTTCGCAGGGCGTTTTTCACGTAATTGTCGCCCCTGCTGTCGTTCCACGCGGCCATTCTAGCCAGTTGCGCGAGATTAGTCAGATTCGCGGGATGAAGCCTGCTGTAAAACACGTCTCTAGCGGCGTCATAGTTCCCGCTCGTAATCAGGTCCATATAATCTATTCTGGCTTGCCTGCCTTGCCCTACCGTTGTCCTGAGCGCCTGAAGCATGCCCTTTTCCTCATCTTCAATCAT